>NZ_JAHRFA010000024.1:11660-91697 GCF_020883045.1 Microcoleus sp. CAWBG58
ACAGTTGACAGCGATCGTAGGGTGCGTCGCCCTAGAAAATCCCCTTGCATATGGAGAATGTCAAAGCGACGCACCTATTGTTAGGCGAATTTAAAGGCAATTTGCGATCGGCTGTAGCATCATTAAACAGTTGACAGTTGACAGTTGACAGTTGACAGCGATCGTAGGGTGCGTCGCCCTAGAAAATCCCCTTGCATATGGAGAATGTCAAAGCGACGCACCTATTGTTAGGCGAATTTAAAGGCAATTTGCGATCGGCTGTAGCATCATTAAAATTGTAAAGTGTCATTGCGAGGAACGAAGCAATCGCCAAGACTATGACGCTTCTCAATTAATAAGACTCGGCGGTTGCCACCGCGTCCATACAAACAAAACCCACTTCAAGCGGGTTGAAGATTCGACTATAACTCAATATCGTTTACTGGTATACCGCCCTGAGGGTAAAACCCTATGAGAAATAGATACGGAGATTGCTTTCCTGCGGATCGCTTCGCTAACGTTCCTCGCAATGACTATTCTAAGTAAACCGTATTGGACTATAACTGGTTCCCAGATAAAGTGCCTGGGAACCAGTTATATAGCGGTTCTCAAAAAAGTGAGGTATGCCCTATGCCCATGGAGGCCTATGACCGATTTGGCCTATGCCCATGAGTACCTCATCTTTCTGAGAAAGGCTATATTTCGCTGCCTAAGTTGCACTCACAAAAACAGAAGCCGCAAGCTGACTTTGACTGACGCCCTGCACAATTCCCAGATAATTGCTACCCGACTTAATCGCCGTAGAAGCGACACTGGCACCTCCATTCAACTGCAAACTCACAGCTTCAAAAGTCAAGTTGGCAAATCCGATTCCGTCAGTCAAACCAATCTTATCTCCAGCCACAAAATCGGTAATCACATCGGCATTAATTAAAGTAGCCGAAGCAGACAAACCTCCCGCCAGGATAAACGTATCACTTCCAGCGCCACCGGTCAGAATGTCTTGCCCGCGATCGCCCGCCAAGACATCATCGCCGTTACCACCAATCAAGATATCGTTTTCCTTGCCGCCCCGGAGAGTATCGTTGCCGTCTCCTCCGATTAGTCGATCGTTATCATTGTTGCCGCTGATAAAATCATTACCAACACCGCCATCAATTGAATCGGAATCTTTGCCACCCGATAAAAGATCGTTGCCGCCGGCGCCGTTAATTGTATCCGCGCCTTGCATTCCATTAATCGTATCAGCGCCTGCTCCTCCAGTGAGATTGTCTTTGCCGGAAAGGGCAAAAATTTGCAATCCCACAGCACTGGCAGGTATTTGAGTATCAGCAGCATCTGATAGGAAATAATTGCCACCGCTGGCTGTATTCTTGGGTGCTGTCGTCGGGGTGCCGTCCCCTGTAGCATTGGGTATTGGGGAAGTAATCGAGACTAATGTGCTGGGTGTAGGAGTTGGAGTTGGAGTTGGTACGGGAGTGGGAGTTGGAGTGGGAGTGGGAGTTGGTGTGGGAGGTGGTGCGGGATTGACACTACCATCAAGCGAAGTAGCAAAAACTTGCGTCCAATAGTGATTGTAATTGACGCTGCCAGTATCGTTGCCTAGGAAATAGTAACCAATGCCAATCTCTTTCAGGTTCGGGTTGAGAATGTTAGCCCGGTGGCCGCTGCTGTTCATCCATGATGATACAACTTGTTCGGGTGTAGAAGAACCCGCAGCGATATTTTCTGCTGCCGATCTGAATTTATAGCCCGTTGCAGTAATCCGACTTCCCATTGACGAACCATCTTTTCCGGTGTGATCGAAAAAGTCTTGCACTGCCATGTTTTGGGTGTGATTTTGCGCCGCATTCAACAACTGAGTATTCAAGGTTAGGGGGGACAAACTCAATTTGCTGCGCTCTATGTTCGTGAGTTCTAAAACTTTATAGATAAAGTTTTGATTGGTTGTAGCTGGTGCAGGTTGTGAAAGTTGAGAAGCCGATCGCTCTCCTGTTAAAATGTCAGCAGACTCAGAATTGGAATTTTGTAGTTGTTCTAGCATGGGGATGATAAAAATGTTTAAGACTGGGCTGAGCTGGTAGATGGCTTACCGTCTTAACGATAATTTCCCCGATCGCAGGCTCGGCAGGCTTCAACAATTGTGTTAATCCCTGCCGCTGTTGTATCTATTCTTATTATACCTATTCTTCAACTGCCGATGTCAATATCCGGACTCTGGTTGAAAAAAGCCAAGAGTGCGATCGCCCGTGGCATCAATACAAGCGACATTCCCATCCGCGAGCGGATCGTGCAGAATAATTACCCACAATCATTATTTTAAAAGTAATCTATTATACTTGCTTTTTTGAACTATACCGTTAATATACGTACAACAATACAATTTATAGCGGTTCTCAAAAAAAGTGAGGTATAGCGGTTCTCAGAAAGATGAGGTACGTTGTTGGGCTTGGGCCCTCTTTCCTAAGATTATAAAGAGCGCTTAAGCGCAACTACGTACCTAACTTGTCTGACGACAATAAAACCGCCCTGCGCGGAATCTGAGATAGAGTTTGAGATTTGAGATTTTTCCCGATTAGTAAGGTTCATATTGCGCGTCCAGTTTACGGGTTGGGGGCTAGAAACCCGGTTTCTTCGAGTTTTGCATTTAGTTACGAAAAGTATACGAAGAAACCGGGTTTCACTCTTGTTAGCGATCGCGCGCCAACTAATTTTTTAGTAGAGTCCTCACAAAAAATTATCCATTAATTCAAAACTCACCGCTTAAGACTCACAATTTCAAAATATTATCTTGTCCGACTTTAGCCTCCTGAGACACTTGCTCAACCTCATCTTTGGCAAGAATTTTCAAAGCTGCCTCTGCTTCGGCACCACCCAACCGCCCCAAAGCTTGGGCGACTCTATAACGAATTTGCCAATCTGCATTGGAAGCGTAGGGAAGCAACAGCGGCAGCGCCCGTTTATCCCCTAATTCTCCTAATGCACTGATGGCAATAGTTTGGATCAATTCGTTTTCAGAATTCAGGGCATTTTCTAACATCGGAAATGCTTTTGGATCGCCCATTTCTCCCAAAGCTGCGACGATGCTGAGTTGCACCAACCATTCAGATGTACTGCTGTAAACTTGTTCCAAATCTTCTAAAGCAGCGGTTAATTTCAAGGCGCCCAAAGCATCGGCTGCTGCTGCTTGCACGTCGGGTTCGGGATCGTTTCGCAAGCTGTGAAGCAATATCTCTAAAGCATTTGGCAGATTCTCAGTGCCTAGGGTTGATATTTGGCTGACTGCTGCGTACCTAACGCGGACGTTTTTGTCGCCGATCGCAATTTGAATCAAATTATAGGCGATCGCCGGTTCTAGCTGTCGCAGTTGGTTGACACCTCGCAGCCTCTCGCCAAAATCCTCGGAATTTAGCAATTGTTCGACAGATTCAGGGGTAATACTCATGCTATTTTTAAATTGATAATTGAGAAGAAGAAGGAAGAAGGAAGAAGGAAGTTCGGCAACGGATTTTGTAACGGATGTAACGGATGGAATTCCGCTCTAAGTCGGAAGAAGGAAGAAGGAAGAAGGAAGAAATATTTCTGCGCGTATTCCTGACTTTTTTCTGGGGAATCTAGAGACTTATTGCATAAATCTTTGATTGATGGGGAAATCTGAGATAAACGCCAATAAACGCGGATTTTTTTCCAAAAAGCGAGCGAATCAAAGCAATTAACTTCTTAGGTAGTTGGCGATCGCCAAAAGCTTAGAGATTGAAGGAGCGATCGGCTCTTTTTCTGATACAATCCTTCAATTGTAACAATTAATTAAGACTGGGCCGCCATCCATCGGATAATATCTCCCCTAGTGAGGATGCCGATTACTTTGCCGGCACTATCGACTACTGGCAATCGGTGGATGCTGCGATCGTGCATTAGTTTGGCTGCTTCTTGGATAGATTTGTCTGGTTCGATGGTAATGGGTTCTTTACTCATCGCTTCTCCTACTGTTTGTCCTAAAGCTTTGTGGAGTTCTCGCTCGTAACGCGAGGGATTTTCTAGGTAAATCACGCTGTCGAGTACCATGATGTAAGCGGGCGGAGTGACGCCGGTTTCGCGCCACATCAAGTCGGTTTCGGAGATGACTCCTACCAATAAGCCATTCTCATCTACAACGGGAAGGCCGCTAATACGTCGATCGGCTAAAATTTTAATCGCTTCGTTTAAGGGCGTTTCGGGGCGCGCCAAAATCGGATCGCGACTCATCACATCGGCTACTGTTTTGGGCATGATTGGCGGTTGATTTAGTTGTTGCTCTACTTCCGATCATATAGGGAAAGCGCGACACAGATAGCACAAAGGCAGACGGGAGGGCGGATTCGTTACCAGCTAGAAGCATGGAAAAAGTTTGAATCCCAGAATTTGAAAGGTTTTTGCGATCGCACTCACGAATTCTGCCGTTTGTCAGTCAAGCGCGCGGGCGATCGACCTGACAACATTGTTAAAATATGTTAAACAGCAGATATCGCAACCGTGCCCGACGATGAGGAAGTTCCCTCTTCCCTCTTCCCTCTTCCCTCTTCCTTCTTCTATAAATTCTTAGCGATGCCAGAATCTCCAGCCCCAGAAGCAGATAGCCAACCAGAAACGCGCTGTGTATTAGTTTGCCAGTATCAATCTTGCCTGAAACAGGGTTCAGCAGCAGTGCTAGCTGCTTTTGAAGCCCAACCAGTCCAAGGGGTAACAGTTGAAGCTAGTAGCTGTCAGGGACAGTGCAACACGGGCCCGACTGTGCGAGTCACCCCAGACAAAATTTGGTATTGTCGAGTTAAACCTAGTGATGTACCGTTAATTGTGGAACAGCACCTCGAAGGGGGAAAACCTCTAGAGGCGCTGTTCAATCCAAGAATACATATGCGTTATTATTAGTCTTGACTTGATTTGATGATTTTTATCAGATATGTTGGCATCTAATTTGAACTTTTCTCTTAAGTCTTTGATTGATGTCGTTTCCGGTTATATCGGAATGATTTAACCACAGAGAGCGCAGAGGACACAGAGAGAGAAGATAGAGATGAATACCGATGCAATCGGATTTGATATGATGTCGAACCGCAGATTTACAGCAGATGAAGGCAGATTTTTTTAAGATAGAAAGATGTGGTGATTGTAAGGGAAGTGATGCTTTGAGAATCAAAGGAATTGCGGTTAGTTTTTTAGTCCTAATTTTGGGGCGCACGTCGGCGGTAGTCGCTCAAACGCCTGGGGTTGCTGGGGATATTTGTCCTGGAGAATTGGGGGCGAAGGTGGATGCGATCGCCAATCGTGCTGAATTTAGCCGATCGCGCTGGGGCATTTTGATTCAACCGCTATCATCTACGGCGACTCTCTACAGCCGTGAGGCCACCAAATATTTCATTCCAGCATCCAATGTCAAGCTGCTAACCACAGCCGCTGCTTTGCAGAAACTCGGTGCCGATTTTCGGATTAAGACATCGGTTTACGGTGGCGCAAATGGCAGTTTGTATGTTGCTGGTAGGGGCGATCCGAGCATTGCTGAGACTCAGTTAAAATCCTTAGCATCGCAGTTGAAGCAGCGGGGAATCAGTCAAGTTAATGAGTTGATTGGCGATGACAGTTATTTTCAAGGCAGTGCAGTCAATCCGAATTGGGAATGGGAAGACGCCCAAGCTGGCTATGGCGCGCCGGTTAACAGTTTGATTTACAATCAAAATTCGATCGAGCTTTTGTTGTCACCGCAGGCGATCGGGCAACCTCTAAAAGTCTCTTTTGCTGAACCTAAGTTAGCAAATCAGTGGCAAATTCTCAACAATTCCATCACAGTCCCCACCACCGAATCGGAGTTTGTTGAAGTTGGCAGGGAATTCGATCGCCCTACAATTAGAGTTAGCGGGCAGTTGAAAGTTGGTGCGGAATCTGAATCAGCTTATGTCGCCGTTGTCAATCCCGCTTCTAATTTTTTGCAACATTTTCAGCAAGTTTTAGTGGCTGAGGGCATTCCGGTTAAACAGGCTTTGGTTGCTCCTGTTTCTCGTAATGGCGATCGCGAATTAGCATTTGTGGAATCGCCACCGCTGGCGGAATTGGTAAAAGAAACTAATCGGGAAAGCAACAATCTTTATGCAGAAGTTTTATTGAGATTGTTAGGGAAAGTCACAGGCAAGATGCCTGTGCCACAAGAGGATACAGGTGAAATTGGTTTGAAGGAATTAAAAACAGCTTTAACTCAATTAGGGGTAAATCCCAATAGTTACAAATTAGCTGACGGTTCCGGACTTTCCCGCCACAATTTAATTAGTCCAGAAGCCTTGGTGCAAACTTTGAGATTGATGGCGACTTCACCTGCTGGATTTATCTACCGCGCATCACTACCCGTAGCTGGCGAGAGTGGCACCTTGAAAACTCGCATAAATAATACACCAAACCGCGTAATTTTGCAAGCAAAAACTGGAACCTTGAGCGGAGTTTCGGCACTGTCGGGATATATCGAAGTTCCGAATTACGAGCCGCTGGTGTTTAGTATTATCATCAATCAATCCGATCTGTCTGCTGCAAAAATGCGATCGGCAACGGATGAAATTGTGCTATTATTAAACCGCCTCCGCCGCTGTTAAAACAACAGAATCTAATTTGACACTCTCAGGTCTAAAGACACTGAGATTCTTAAGAAATTTCGTTCTTAATATCCCTATTGCTAGGGTTCCTGGGCGCAATCCTTTTGCCAAAAAATGGTGGGCTGCTATCCTTGTCTTTCAACAAGCTCCTCAAGCGTTTAAGGGTTTTTATCCCTTGGTAACGCGAGAGTCCCCGCGTACCTTTATGGTAGGCATTTGCTTCTCAGGTTTGACCTGTGTATCCATCCCACTATGCTTATTGTAAGAGCTTTTGTCCTTTTTACACTGCCAAAAATGTTAAGAATTAAGAAAGATTCACGGCGGTTGAAACCGCCCTTAGAGCTTACATCGAGCGGGAGTCAACGCCTCTGAGTTTTCCGCTTACCGAATGTTTTTTTATAAAAAAGTTGATATAGCGCTTCTCAGAAAGATTCGCGGACGTTGTTGGGCTTGGGCCCTTTAGTTTAAGCGGTTATCGAGCTGTCTGTCATACCTCATATTTTTGAGAAAAGCTATAAGTAGTTACACCTAAAAAGACGACACCGAAAAACTCTACAAGTTTTACGTTTAACTACATTGCAGCGGCGGGGATCGAAAAGCAGCTAGAATAAAAACAGAAGAATTTAAACCATTGCGCTATTTGAACCTGCTATCAGTCGGCGGGTTCTGTACTCCCCGAAAATAAGTTTAACTTTCCAACTATGAAATCTTTAGATTCCGAACAGCAACACAGCTTTGTCGAAACCAACAACATCCGCTTGCACTGCGTTTCTCAAGGAGAAGGCGAGCTCGTTATCCTCCTGCACGGGTTTCCCGAGTTTTGGTACTCTTGGCGCCATCAAATTCCTGCTTTAGCACGCCATTTCAAGGTTGTGGTGCCGGATTTGCGGGGCTACAACGATTCGGACAAGCCGGAAAGCGGTTATGATTTGGATACGCTGAGTGCTGATATTCGCGGTTTGATCGATCGGCTCGGCTATACAAAAGCTCACATTGTCGGTCACGATTGCGGTGGTGCGATCGCCTGGAACTTAGCTCAAAAGTTCCCCGAAAAACTCAACCGCTTAGCAATTTTAAACGCTCCGCACCCGCAGCGATTCGTCCAGGAAATGGCAAGCAATTTAGACCAACTCCGTCGCAGTTGGCACATTTTGGCTTTTCAAGTTCCCGGCATCCCTGAATGGTTGATCCGGCAAAATTTGAAAGATTTTGTACAAAATATCTTGCAAGGACAAGCTGTTCGCAAAGGAGCTTTTAGCGCTGAGGAAACTAAGATTTATCAAACCGCTTTAGAAAAGCCAGGAGTGTTAGCGGCGGCGATGAATTATTACCAGCAGATGTTGCACCCACAGCGTCTTTGGCATTGGGGGCAGAAGTTAGAACCTGTGACAGTGCCTACTTTGGTGCTTTGGGGAGAAGAAGATGCGTTTTTGAGCCACACGCTTGTAGAAGGTTTAGATCGGTTAATTACGGCGCCGTTTAAGTTAAAATTAATTCCTCACTGCGGTCACTGGATTCAGCAGGAAGCGCCCCAAACAGTGAATCGAGAATTACTCAATTTTTTGAGAAATTCCTCTCGTTCTTTGGCTTTGGCATAAAACATTTTAAAGGTTGCAAATAAAAACCCGGTTTCCGTGTGAAACCGGGTTTTTATTTTTCTCCGAGCATATCTGTAGGGTGCGTCACTAGAGAATTTCTGAGTTACCAGAGAATTAAATCAGGCTGACGCACCGTACTATAGTCTTTCTCAAAGAAATGAGGTATGACTGACAGCTTCTATCACTATTAAGCTAAGAGGGCTTAAGCCCAACAACATACCTCATCTTTGTGAGAACCGCTATATCTAACTTATTTCGCCTCAACAACAGATATAAATCCCCGACACGAGGGTCAGAATTGATTCCCAAATTTTAGACCGTAGTTCAAGTTCCCTGATTCATCGAGTTGAGTCAACCTAAAATCTAAAATCTTAAATCGACTTATGAGTCCCAGAGCATATTTTCTTGCATCAACAGTGCAATCATCGCAGTTCTAGAACAAACACCGAGTTTGATAAAAATCCGCCTCACGTAAGTAGCAACCGTCCAGTGACTGATATTTAAATTTTTGGCAATACATTTGTTGGGCAGACCTTGGGCTACTAATTGGGCGATCGCTCTTTCTCGCGGGCTCAGGCTGATTACCGGTTTGTAAATTGTGCTTTGCATAGTTTTGCAGTGCAGTGACGAGTTAAAAAATTAATCAATTAATGGTAGAATCCCCAGTTTCTCTCGGACTTCTGATAAGGGAGTTTCCCAATCAGATGCAACGTCCCAGTCAATTAGTCGCTCGGCTAATTTTCCATGTTTTAAACCTTTGATAATTTGTCCGATCGCACATTTTCCACTGAGCAGTCCAACTAACACTAAAATCGCACAGGAAGGGCGAAATACTTGAGCGCGAGTAAACGCTTGAAGTACAAATTCATCTTCAGCAGAAGGTGAAAGACCCGTCAGAACGTGCCAAACGTCGTGGTTTCGTTGAATCCAGTCTCCAGATGCGATCGGCTCAAACCCTTGTTCGTCTAGAAATCGCGCCACTTCGCACCCTAATGTTCCTGCTGGCAGTTGACGCAATTTTTCCAAGTCTATTTCAAAATGTCGATCGCTCTCAATTTGAGGATTAATTGTTTGAGCCATCTTTAATATAACTCCTAATCGACCGTCAGTCATGATTGATTCTCCCTGGAATAAGAATTTAAGTTCCTGAAAAATGAAATTCATGTTTGTCCAGTTCATTTTTGCGATGAATCAAGACAACTTTTTTTTACAGTTCAGCTCAGAAATCCTACATTCTGTAACAGCAATTAACTTTCAGGAGCTTTTACATTTCTTTACAAACAGCCTCAGAGGTGAAATCTGTCAGTTGTCAAAATCTGGCTAGTGTTCGTTACCGCAGCTTGACCCAGAGGGAAGTAACCGTAAACTCCACAGTATTTAGCGGTGATTGGAACTCCTTTACTTACGTATATGAATCTATTTTGCTCTTAAGTATTTGTACTTGCAATGAGTTAGAAGCTGAAGCGTGTAAACCCAGTGATGCGAGTGCTACCAAGTGAATCAAGGTGAAGAGACCTGAAGCAGGGTGAAGTAAACAGTTGACAGTTGACAGTTGACAGTTGACAGCTTGCCCTGTGGCAAGATTATTCGTAGGGTGTGTCGCCACTAAAATTTTCTGAATTAAAATCGACTTTTCGAGTAGCGACGCACCTCAATAGCTTTCGGTGACACAAATTGCCCCGGGCGGGCGATGGCTACGTCCCGGCTTGCGCCTACGCACTCGAAGCGAGCTAGTATTGATGCAAAAATGAGATGCACCCATTTAACAGAGAGCATCTCATTTTTGTAACAAGCATTTTTTATTTGAGTGCTGTCCGCGACAAAATTTAAATTTCTTCCATATCTCCTACATCTTGAATGTCATCATCAACATCAATATCATCAGCATCGACATCATCAGCATCGACATCCACAGGAGCCACAGAATTAGCAGAAACCACTGCCCCAGTATCAAGTTTTTCCCGTACTAGCCGCTCGATCTCATTTTTGAAATCGATATTTTTCTCCATGTGTTGAATCACTTTGTCTCGTCCTTGAGCGATGTTCTCGCCGTTGTAACTATACCAAGAACCTTTTTTCAGGATTACTCCCATCTCGTCTGCCAAGTCAGTCAGACAGCCTAAGGTAGAAATGCCTTTACCAAATACAATGTCAAATTCGGCAATGCGGAAAGGCGGAGCAACTTTATTTTTAGCAACTTTAACTTTCGTGCGGTTGCCGTATTCTTCGGTACCTTTTTTCAAGCTTTGAATGCGGCGAATGTCGAGCCGCACGCTGGCGTAAAATTTGAGGGCGTTACCACCTGTTGTTGTTTCGGGGTTGCCGTAAGTTATGCCGATTTTCTGCCGCAATTGGTTGAGGAAAATCACGGTACAGCCGGATTTGCCGATGTTGCCGGTGATTTTACGAAGTGCTTGACTCATCAAGCGGGCTTGCAAACCCATGTGGGAGTCGCCCATGTCACCTTCGATTTCGGCGCGGGGGACGAGGGCGGCTACGGAGTCAATGACTACGATATCGACGGCGACGGATCGCACGAGTTGATCGACAATTTCTAGGGCCATTTCGCCGGTATCCGGCTGGGAAACTAAGAGATTTTCAATATCGACGCCTAATGCTGAGGCGTAGGTGGGATCGAGGGCGTGCTCGGCATCTACGAAGGCTGCGATGCCGCCGGTTTTTTGGACTTCGGCGATCGCGTGGAGCGCTAGAGTAGTTTTACCGGAACTTTCGGGGCCGTAAATTTCAATTACTCGGCCTTTTGGCAAACCGCCGCCCAAAGCAATGTCCAGTGTCAGAGCTCCGGTGGGGATGGTTTCTACCCTCATGCGAGTGGAGTCTCCCAATCGGACGATCGCTCCTTTGCCAAAGCTGCGTTCGATTTGGGATAGTACGGAATTTAGGGCTTTTTGCTTTTCTGTGTTTTCAGTAGTTTTTGTAGAAGCTTCTTTTTTTGCCATTTTCGGTACGCGGGTAGACCCCTTGCGGAGCTTGTTGATTAACTGTACAACACGTATGTTAGCAGTTATTTTTGGGGTCTGGAGGTTCTGGGGGGATTTGGTTTAGAATTCTTGATTTTGGGCTGGTTGGGCGCGATCGCGCCCCGATCCGGAAAGAATTGGTTGAAAGCCCGCCCGCCTTCGAGGGAGAAATTAAAATCATATCGTGTCCGGTCGGTTGACCGCGATAAGATCCGTTCGTAGTGCGGACTTCAGTCCGCAATATGCTGCGGACTGAAGTCCGCACTACGAACAGTCAACTGTTGACGGTGGCTCTTAGTTGAAAGGTAGAAGGCTTTCGGCAGAGGGTAGAATGATGGTCAGTTGGGATCTGTATTGTATCGATCGAGCTTTAACAGGGCCCAAACGGGAGGTTTTCCACAGCAATACACAGGTTGCAGCAGGCGAACCCGGTAAAAAACCCGGTTTCTGAGCGTAGTGGTGCGATCGTCCCCTGAGTCGATCGGTACGCCTCTGGGACGATCGCCACAATTAGGACAAGCATGGCATCTACAACACATCAAGACACATCTGTTAATCCCAAAAATCCCCAAAATTCCCGGTTGCTAATCAGCTTATTGGCGATCGGCATTTTACTAGGTATCGGATTTCGGTTCTTCGAGATCGATCGCAAACTTTACTGGCACGACGAAGCTTACACATCAATCCGCGCCGCTGGTTTTACCAGGCAAGAAATCGACGACGAACTATTTCAAAACCGGATTATTCCTGCACCAGAATTGCAGAAATATCAGCAGATAAAACCGGGAAGTACAGCAGCAGACACAATACGTTCGTTAGCACTGGAAGATCCGCAGCATCCGCCTTTGTACTTTTTGATGGCTCGTTTGTGGATGCAGCAATTTGGCATTTCTCGAACAGCATCCCGAAGTTTGCCAGCAATATTGAGTTTGCTGTCGCTGCCTTTGATGTACGTTTTAGCCCAGGAACTTTTCGCTTCAAATTTGACAGCCTTAGTAGCAACAACGCTGTTGGCTTTATCTCCCTTTGACATCTTGTTTGCTCAGACAGCAAGGCAGTACAGTTTGCTGACTGCAACGGTGATTGGCAGCAGTTGGCTGTTGCTGAGAGCATTGCGATTGCGGGGCTGGCAAAATTGGGCGTATTACTCGATCGCGATCGCGATCGGTTTCTATACTCACCCTTTCTTCACGTTAACACTTGTCGGACATGGAGTTTTTATAATTGCTTGCTGGCTGTTTGTCAAACAAAGAAAATTGCGAGGTCACTTAACTAATTCGCAATTTTTCTTAGCAGTAACAGCCGCTTTAATCTTGTATCTGCCGTGGATTTACGTGCTGGCGACTAACCTGGAACGAGCCTCAGCAACGACAGATTGGACGCGAATATCTCCTGGTTGGCTGTACCTGGCAAAATTGTGGACGCTCAGCTTTACAGCCTTATTTTTTGACTTCGACTTCGGCTTTGACAATATCTGGACTTATCTGCTGAGATTGCCATTTTTGCTGTTAATTGTGGCAGCGGTTTACAACATCTGCCGCCGCACAAATATTTCGACTTTGCTGTTTATTGTAACATCAATTTTTGTCCCGTTTTTGATGCTGGTTTTACCGGATATAATCTTAGGTGGCAAACGCTCCGCCGTCAGCCGCTATCTGATTTCGTGTTTTCCGGGGGTGCAGCTAGCAGTTGCTTGCTTGCTGGCCAGTAATGTGAAAACTCAGCAGCGGTTTTGGCAAGTCATTTTAGCGGGGGTATTTACAGCAAGCATAGCATCCTGTACAGTCAGCGGTGTTTCTGATACTTGGTGGAGCAAAGACTTGAGCTATTTTAATGCTGAAGTTGCGAGAAATATTAACAAAGAGGCGATGGCTAATCGCTCGATTAAAGATACAATTGTAATTAGCGATCGCGGTAATGACTTTACTAACATGGGAGATTTGCTCTCCCTGAGTTATTTGCTCGACAAAGATGTACGGCTGATGTTGCTGAGTCAGTCGCCCGATATCGAGATGCTGAACAAATATTCGGCTCCTCTAGTATTCCGCCCTTCGGAAAAATTGCGATCGGCACTCAAGCAAAATCAACGCCGCCTAGAGCCGATATTGGCATACGCCAAACTTTTTCGAGTGCGGCGGATTTCTTAGTTATCGGTAGGGTACGTCAGAAAAAAAACTGTTTGAGTTATCTCAATTATTTGAACAGACGCAGCTTAAGTCATTATTTCGACATTTTTGATAATAAAAGTATGTTGTTGCGCTTGGGCGCTCTTTATCTAATACATAAGAGCGCCCAAGCGCAACAACGTACCTAAAGATTAACCCCTATAAGAGTGCCAGTTGAGTTGTTTCAAATATTTGGGCTGACTCACCCTAGACCACCAGCAATCATTATTTGAATAATTAGGATTAAACGTCATGCAAGAGTCAAACAATTCTGCTTCGGAAACCGCACAGAAATTTCGCAATCTTCAGACAGAATTACGCGAACGTTGGCGAGAGATAGAAGAATTTGACAGCGGAGATTGTGATATTATCGTCATTCCTTCTCTCAGCTTAGATCAGCAAGAAATTCTGAAAGTTGAGGGTGCTTACCACTACGAAGAGCGGCATTTATTTTCATTGATTCGCCTGCGAAATCCTCGCACGCGCTTAATTTACATTACCTCGGAGCCGCTGCACCCCATGATTATAGATTATTACCTGCAATTGCTCCCAGGTATTCCATTTTCTCACGCGCGCGATCGCCTTTTGCTCTTCTCGGCTTACGATGCATCGGCGAAATCCCTCACCCAGAAAATTTTAGAACGTCCTCGCTTGATGGAGCGAATTCGCTCTTCAGTACGCCCGACAAAATCTTATATGGTTTGCTACAACTCAACACCCTTAGAGCGGGAGTTATCTGTTAAATTGGGAATTCCTTTGTGGGCTAGCGATCCGGATTTGCTTTATTGGGGAACAAAAAGCGGCAGTCGGCAAATTTTTCAAGAAGCTGGCGTACCTTATCCTGACGGTTCCGAGTTGGTTTGGAATGCAGAAGATTTGGCCCAAGCTGCGGCTGCGTTGTGGGAAAGACAGCCGGATTTGCAGCGGATGGTAATTAAGTTAAATGAAGGTTTTTCCGGGGAAGGAAATGCAATTTTAGATTTGAAGCCGATCGCAGGTAAAGCACCTCAAGAAAGAGTTAAAGCACTTGGCGATTGCTTCCACAATTTGCGCTTTCAATCAACAGGCGAAACCTGGAAAAATTTCAGCAGTCGCATTCCCGAATTAGGAGCAATTGCGGAAGCATTTATCGAAGGAGAAGAAAAGCGATCGCCCAGCGTTCAAGGTCGAATTATCCCCAGCGGCGAAGTAGAAATTCTCTCAACCCACGACCAGATTTTAGGAGGCCCGGACGGTCAAATTTTCTTGGGTTGCCGATTTCCTGCGGATGAATCCTATCGGCTGGCGTTGCAAGAATTGGGATGGAAAGTGGGGAAAAATCTAGCGGCAAAAGGTGCTTTAGAGCGATTTGGAGTGGATTATGTTGCTGTCAAGCAAGCGGACGGGAAATGGGATATTCAAGCAATAGAAATTAACTTGCGAAAAGGAGGTACTACTCATCCTTTTATGGCTTTAAAACTGTTAACAAATGGTCGGTACGAGCGAACTACGGGATTATTTTACAGCCAGCAGGGGCGTCCGAAATATTATGTGGCTTCGGATAATTTGAAAAAGGAGCGATATCGGGGATTGTTGCCGAATGATTTGATGGATATTATTGCGGACAATCAACTGCACTTTGACACAGGTACTGAGACGGGGAGCGTGTTTCATTTAATGGGTTGTTTGTCGGAGTTTGGCAAATTGGGATTGACGAGTATTGGCAATTCGCCGCAAGAAGCTGAGGATATGTATAACAAGGTTGTGAAAGTTCTCGATCGCGAAACTTCATAAGGTACGTTGTTGGGCTTCAGCCCTCTAAGAGTGATTATGTAGTAAGCGAAGTTGCATCAAAAACTCAATTTACATTCATACCTCATCTTTCCGATCGATGCTATAAGTCGATTTATGGTTGAGGTACGTTGTTGGGCTTTAGCCCTCCGATCTTTATTATGAGGATAGTAAGCGAAGTTGCATCAAAAACTCAATTTACATTAATACCTCATCTTTCCGATCGATGCTATATAGCCTTTTTCAAAAAGATGAGGTATAACTGACAGCTTGCAAAACCACTAAACTCTTAGGGCTCGCATCCCAACAACATACCTCATCTTTCTGAACTCATAAAGTTGTGGAATTGCTGGCTGGGGAAATCTCGTTTAACTGTTGATTCCTCGATCGCACAAAAGGGTTAATTCGTAATTTAAGCTGACAACCGCAGGTTTTACGCTGCGGAATTCTAGGTTGTAGCTAATTTTTAGCGGGATAAATTGGCGTGGGGTCGATCGAGCCTGTGCGGTTGAGAGGCCAAAAACGGACGATCGCCCTACCGATGATATTTTGTCTGGGTACAAAGCCCCAATAATGGCTGTCACAGCTTGCGTTGCGGTTGTCCCCGAGTACCAAGTAAGAATTTTGAGATACTACTACAGGCCCGTAGGGATATTGCGGAATTTCTTCAATATATTTTTCCTGTAGCGGCTGCTTGTTGATATAAACTTTTCCATCTTTGACTTCCACAGTATCGCCCGGAAGTCCGATCACTCGCTTGATATAGGCATCTTTGATCGGCGGTGGCTGTCCCGTGCACAAACTCGCCGGATCGGGAGGCATAAACACGATAATATCTCCTCGCTGCGGGTCTTGGAGTCGATAGCTCACCTTGTCTATAATTAATCGATCGTTAATTTGTAGGGTTGGGAGCATTGAGCCGGTGGGAATGTAGCGAGCTTCAGCAACCAAAGTGCGGATACCAAAGGCTAAGAATGCTGCTAAGCCGATCGTCTTAATTCCTTCTATCCAAGGATTTTCGGTATCTTGCGGGGGTTTCTGGTCGGCTGACTTGTCTAGACGAGTCATAAGTATTTAAGTCACTGGGCTGGATACAAATTATAAACTTATTTCGGGGTTTTTTGAGGAAATCTGCAAAATCTGCGCCCCAGACGTGAGTTTTTGTACTATCTGGTTGAGTAAGGTGCGCCGAGGTCGATCGTAAAAATTACAATTTTCCCGAAAGCTAGTTATATTTATTAGTATTTTTCCAACTCTTTTGAGGATAAAATTTGTCTGGGGTTCTACGTACATTACCTATTTAATTATAGCTTATGCCGACCACATCAAGTTTGTTAATCCGCCGCGCTCGCATTCTGTTACCTGACGGTGAGTTTTTGGTAGGGGACGTGCAAATTAGCGATGGCAAAATTGTTCGGGTTGCTCCGGAGATTGCGGCAGAGTGCGATCGCGAAATAAATGCGATCGGCTTAACTCTCTTGCCCGGAGTAATTGACCCGCAGGTACACTTCCGCGAACCGGGTTTGGAACACAAGGAAGATTTGTTTACG
The DNA here is from genome assembly GCF_020883045.1 of Microcoleus sp. CAWBG58. NCBI lineage: Bacteria > Bacillati > Cyanobacteriota > Cyanophyceae > Oscillatoriales > Microcoleaceae > Microcoleus > Microcoleus sp. CAWBG58. The sequence goes on from NZ_JAHRFA010000024.1 coordinate 28,318, forward strand.
GCTAGCTGTGCGTGCGCTAAGGGCGGCGTGACATCGTTTTTGGAAATGCCGAATACCCGCCCCCTAACCACAACCCAAGCAGCCTTAGATGACAAGCTAAGGCGCGCTGCTGACAAGTGTTTGGTCAATTACGGCTTTTTTATTGGGGCGACGCCGGAGAATTTACCGGATTTGTTGGATGCGAATCCGACTCCGGGGATTAAGGTGTTTATGGGTTCGATGCACGGACTGTTGTTGATGGATGGAGAGGAAAATTTAGAGCGAGTTTTCGCCAAGGGCGATCGATTAATTGCAGTACACGCCGAAGATCAAACTAGAATTAATCAGCGCCGTCAGGAATTTGCCGGCAGTACCGATTTAGCCGTGCACTCGCAAATTCAAGACAATCAAGCAGCCTTGTTAGCAACTCAGCTAGCCGTAAAACTTTCTAAAAAATATCAACGCCGACTGCACATTCTGCATCTTTCAACTGGCGACGAAGCTGAGTTTTTGCGACAAGAAAAACCCAGTTGGGTAACAGCAGAAGTAACGCCGCAGCATTTGTTGTTAAATACCAGCGCCTATCAAAAAATCGGCAGTTTAGCCCAGATGAATCCGCCGTTGCGCGATACCCGCGATAACGAAATACTTTGGCAAGCCTTATTAGACGGCGTAATTGATTTTATCGCCACCGATCACGCGCCGCACACCTTAGAAGAAAAAGCTCAAGAATATCCAAATAGCCCATCGGGAATGCCCGGTGTTGAAACTTCTTTGCCTTTGATGCTGACGCAAGCAGTCGAGGGAAGATGTACAGTTGCCCAAGTTGGTAATTGGATGTCTGCGGCAGTTGCTAAGGCTTATAAGATTCCGAACAAAGGGGCGATTGCTCCGGGTTTTGACGCCGATTTAGTTTTAGTCGATTTGGACAACTACCGCCCGGTAATCGGAGGAGAAATGGCGAGCAAGTGCGGCTGGAGTTCCTTTGAAGGTTGGAATTTAACAGGATGGCCTGTGGTGACAGTTGTGGGAGGAAAAGTTGTTTTTGAGAACGGTAAATTAGATACAACGGTTAGGGGTGAAGCCTTGACATTTGACGCTGAGTAGTCAATTTATATAAACAAAGGTATGTAGTTGCGCTTGGGCGCTCTTTCATATATAAGAGAGCGCCCAAGCGCAAGTATAGCCTTTATCAAAAAGGTGAAGTATGCCATATTCTATGTACATCAAGGTTTTCGACATTTAATATATACCTCATCTATCCCAGAACCGCTATACGTACTTTTCTATAGAAAAAAAGAGCGCCCAAGCGCAACTACATACCTAAAACATCAAGGTTTTCGACATTTAATATAGCCTTTCTCAAAAAGATGAGGTATGACTAAAAGCTTACATAACCACTTAAACTCTTAGGGCCCAAGCCCAACAACATCCGCGAATTTTTCTGAGAACCGCTATATATACCTCATCTATCCCAGAACCGCTATACGTACTTTCATCTAGAAGAAAAGAGCGCTCAAGCGCAACTACATACCTAAAACATTACAGTAAAATTTGTGCTAAAATTATCTGAATATATTACCTGACGAGCGAGGCTATATTATATATGCTTAAAGAACTAGAAACACAACTTCTTGCCTTAACTCCGACTGAGAAATCTGATGCAATACGGCTTTTAACCCAAAGTTTAAACAATAGCTGGCCGGGAATTACCAAGACTCCCGATGTGTGCGGCGGCGATGCTTGTATCGCCAAAACTCGCATCCCAGTTTGGCTGCTTGAAAGTTGGCGCCGTCAAGGTTCAAGCGATGCTGAACTTCTACAATTTTATCCCCATCTAAGCGCTGCCAATCTAGTCAATGTTTGGACTTATGCTGATGCACATCTGGAGGAAATCGAAGAATCAATCCGCAAAAATGAGGAAGATTGACTTATGCTAAATAAGTTTATGAAGCGATTCCTCACCTTGCGAGAAATGTTTCTGAAGAATAGAGAATCGCCCTTTTTCAATCTTGTGATTGCCAATCCAATAACTCGCCAGTCCCCATCAATTCAATTTGCCGCCCGCTATCGCAATAACTCAAAGAAATTCGCAAAGAATTCTCTGGTTTGTACGGCAATCTTTCGGCCCATTCGATCGCCACAATTCCCAAATCTCTTTCTAATCCGTCCCAATAACTCTCTAAGTGCAAAGCCTCCGCTTCTTGGGGTTCGAGTCGGTACAAGTCTAGATGGTACAGCGGAATCCGCCCTGCAAAATACTCGTTAATCAGGGTGAAAGTAGGACTTTCCACAGATTCGGAGATTCCCAAGCCTTCGGCGATACCTTGCACTAAGGTGGTTTTGCCGGCGCCTAAGTCTCCTTGTAACAAGATTGCAGTGCCTGGTGGGAGCGATCGACCTAATTTTATGCCCAACTTGCGCGTAGCTTCAGCATCTGGAAGAGGAAGTATCATATCAGTTATTTGTTATTTGTTATTTGTTATTTGTTATTCGCTTGGGGCTGCTAATAACCAATAACATTAGTTTGCACAGCCAACAGCCAACAGTTAACAGTTAACAGTCAACAGTCAACAGCCAACAGTCAACAGTCAACAGTCAACAGTCAACAGTTAACAGTCAACTGTCAACTGCTTAAATGTTCTGGGCGCGGCCGTACCAACGCAGCAACATCCCCGCCAATCTTTGGGAATTGTGGCGAATTAAACCGGTATTTTTATCTTCATCCATGACATTGGCGATGACAATGCGCCGCCCCAGTTGCGTTATGGCTTCACGATCGAGTACAACCGGATAGGAATTCTCCTGAGAATAGCGGATCAAAGATTTTGCAGATGGGACTTTTCCTTGAACTACTACAGCATCGAACAGGGGGCGGCCGCAAGCCCGATCGATCGCCCGAATGTGATCGGCAACGCTGTATCCGTCTGTTTCCCCCGGCTGAGTCATAATATTGCACACATAAATGCGCGGAACTTCACTGTGGGCGATCGCATCAGCAATTTCCTTCACCAACAAATTCGGAATTACACTCGTATAAAGACTCCCCGGCCCAATAATAATAAAATCCGCTTCTTGTAATGCTTCAACCGCCCTCGGTAAAGCCGGAGGATTGGCAGGAGTGCAGCCAATTTTGACGATTTGCCCGTTAGCTTCGCTAATGCTGGACTCCCCCTCTATTCTCCGGCCGTCAGCCAGTTCTGCCCACAAAGAAACGTCGCTCAGAGTAGCCGGCAGCACTTCCCCTCTGACAGCTAAAACTTTAGAACTGGCGGCGATCGCCTGTTCCAAATCTCCAGCAATATCGCTCATCGCCGTCAAAAACAAATTACCAAAACTGTGACCCACCAAACCATCACCGGCCTGAAAGCGATATTGAAATAACTCAGTTAATAACTTTTCCTCATCTGCCAAAGCGGCCAAACAATTGCGAATATCTCCCGGTGGCAATACTCCAATTTCCCGGCGCAGCCGCCCGGAAGACCCGCCGTCATCGGCCACGGTGACGATCGCAGTAATTTTGGCACTGTAATCTTTCAATCCCCTAAGCAAATTAGAAAGGCCCGTACCCCCCCCAATCGCCACAATTTTCGGGCCGCGGTGCAAGCGGCGGTGGTTGAGGAGTCGATCGACCAATTCCTCATTGCCTTCGGGCATCAGCACTTGGGTAATCGAGTTCAAACTGCGAGTTTGGCCCCACAGAATTAACAAAATTCCGCCCGCAATCACGATCGGCCCCGACACGTAATTGGGAATAACTTCGGCAATCCAAGTCAAAAAATTTCTCAACAATTGCAACAGGAAAAAAATCGGAGTCATCCCAGTCCAAATCGCTAAACCCAAACTGGCAAGTACCACACCGCTAGCACTGATCAGCAGCCACCGTTTCACCAACAGTCCGGGGGCCAACCACTTAAACCACTGGTGAACTCGCCCGTTCCGCAAAGAAGAAGGGTAAGGATTTCTGGATTGGACAAAAACCTGCTTAGCTTTGGCAAAGACTCGCAGGGCTTTAGGAAATGAACTAATTGACATGGTTAATTAGTCTTAATGGTATTGGAATAGCTCAAGCTGACAAATTTACAATACAAGAGAGTTTTGATTCTGGCAGTCAATTTAAGTCATTAGTCATCAGTCATTAGTCATTAGTCATTAGCTAGACTGATGACTGATGACTGACAACATAATAATCGATCGCATCTTATGGCTGAGCCGCTAATCGAACTCAAGGGGGTAAGTAAGTCCTTCGGGGATAACCAGATCCTCGATCGAGTGGATCTGAGGATATATCGGGGAGAGGCCCTGGCAATTATTGGCCCTTCCGGGACGGGGAAATCTACGATTTTGCGGATAATTGCGGGTTTGTTGGCCCCGGATGCGGGCGAGGTTTTCGTTCAGGGACAGCGGCGGCTGGGATGGGTGGACGACGTGGCAGATCCGATCGGGATTGGGATGGTGTTTCAGCAAGCTGCTTTGTTTGATTCGCTTACGGTAGAGGAGAATGTCGGTTTTTTACTGTACCAGCATTCTAAGCTGCCGCGCCGCCGGATTCGGGAATTGGTGGAGGAAAAGTTAGAGATGGTGGGTTTGCGGGGAATTGGCGATCGCTATCCAGCGCAGTTGTCTGGGGGAATGCGGAAGCGGGTAAGTTTTGCCCGCGCCATCATGGCAAATCCCGATCATGCCAGGGACAATCCGGAAGTTTTGTTGTACGACGAACCGACGGCGGGCTTAGATCCCATCGCTTCGACGGTAATTGAAGATTTAATTCGGGATTTGCAGAGAGCTCAGGGAGTTTGTAGCACTTATGCGATCGTCACTCACCAAGACAGTACCATCCGCCGGACTGCCGATCGCATTGTTTTTCTCTATCAAGGCAAAGTGCAGTGGGAAGGAACTGTCAGCGATATTGCATCGACAGATAATTTGTTAATTAAACAATTTTTTAGCGGCAGCGTTACCGGGCCAATTCAAGTGATTGGGTAGTCAATTGTCAGTGGGCAGTTGGCAGTTGACAGTTGGCATTTGACAGTTAGTAGGGGCGGTGCCCCCGTGCCCGCCCTCTTCGTTGACAGTTGTTACTTGACAGTGGGCGGTTGTTAGGAAAGCGGTTGGCCGTGGTTAATTGTTTGTATTATTGGAGATGGAAGATGTCACAAACAAATTTTCACAAGTTAGATGTTTATAAATTATCAGAAAAATTAGCTGATGAAATTTGGAATATTGTTATAAAATGGGACGCACTAGCAAAAGATACGGTCGGCAAGCAAATTATTCGATCGGCTGATAGTATTGGTGCTAATATTGCTGAAGGAGATGGTCGAGGTAGCTATCAGGATCATCGGAGATTTATCAAAATTGCCAGAGGTTCTTTATATGAAACAAAGCACTGGTTGAGACGGGCTTATACTAGGCAACTACTAACAACTACGCAAGTAGAAACACTCAAGCCAATTATTGACGAACTGTCGCCCCGGCTAAACGCCTATCTAAAATCTATAGGCAACACATCAGATAAAAATTAACAACTGCCAACTATCAACTATCAACTATCAACTGCCAACTGCCAACTGCCAACTGCCAACTGCCAACTGCCAACTGTCAACTGCCAATTGCCAAAGGAGGCAATATGCGATCGCGAACTGTAAGAGAAGGTTCTGTCGGATTCTTAATTTTAGTAGGAATCGGTTTATTTGGTGGCTTAGTGCTCTGGCTGCAGGGCGTACAACTAGGCAACCGCAGCTACAAATTCGCCGTAGAATTTGCCAGCGCCCAGGGAATGCAAATCGGCACGCCCGTCAGGTATCGCGGCGTCACCGTCGGTAAAATTACCGCCATCACAGCCAGCGCTAACGGCGTAGACGTGACGATGGAGATTTCCCCCGGTACTTTAGTTATGCCCCGAGATGTGGCGATCGAAGCGAATAAATCGGGTTTAATTGGCGAATCGTCGATCGACATTACGCCCAACTCAATTTTACCAGACTCCTTACTCACCGCCAATCCGTTTAGTGCCGACTGTCCCCCTGAGATAATCTGCAAAAATTCGCGCTTAAAAGGTCAAGCTGGAGTCAGTCTCGACGAACTAATTCGCTCCACAGTCCGCCTAGCTAACTTATACACCGACCCCGCCCTGTTCAACAATATTAAATCGATTTCAGAGAATACAGCCAACACAGCGAAAGGTGCAGCTAAACTCACTCAAGATTTATCAAGTTTAACTCAAACAGCCAAAGCAGAAATCAAAACCTTGAATAAATCAGTAACAGGAGACGTTGGCAACTTAACTCAATCAGTAAAAAGCGAACTAGCAACTTTAAATCAATCATTAAAAGGAGAAGCCAACAGTTTAAATCAATCTTTGAAAGTAGAAATCAACAATTTAACTCAATCCTTAAAAGGAGAAGCATCCAGCTTAAACCAGTCCCTCAAAGGAGAAATATCAGGAGTTGCCGCTGATGTTTCCAAAGTAGCAGCCACAGCAGACACTTCCACAAAAGCCGTATCGGCCGCAGCCATAAATTCAGCCAATTCCGTAACTCAAGCAGCAAATAAAATCACATTAACAGCAAACGAAGTCAATTCATTAGTGACAACCAACCGCGCCAGTTTAGTCTCAACCCTGAATAACATCAATCAAAGCAGTCAAGAATTGCGGGTAGCTGTCAGCAGTTTGAGTCCAACAATTAATCGCATCAACCAAGGACAATTGCTGACTAATTTAGAAGTTTTATCAGCGAATGCCGCCCAAGCTTCTGCTACCTTGCGAGATTTATCCAACCAGCTAAACAATCCCGCCACCTTGCTATTATTGCAGCAAACCTTAGATTCTGCACGAGCTACATTTCAGAACGTGCAGAAAATCACTTCCGACGTAGATGAAGTGACGGGAGACCCAGCTTTTCGCAACAACATTCGCAGGTTATTTAACGGATTGGGAGGCTTGTTAGGTTCTACAGAACAACTGCGGCAGCAAGTTAAAGTCGCTCAAACATTAGCTCCAATTTCTGAGAAAGTAAATGCGGGTACAACGGCAGTAAATCAATCAGTTAAGCCGGGATTGCCCAGTTTTAACAAAAAAGAAAAATTGTCTGTTATCCCTTCTCAAGCTGCAAAATCATCAGCACCAGTTGCTCACGAAAATACTCCTTGAAATCTGGTATCATTGAATAACCGTCGGCAAGGTGCATGGCGCGCCCTACAGTTAGGAAGGTACGCATTATAGAGGTTTCATTTAGTAAGGTTGGCAGCGCGCACCCCGAGATTTAAGTTGTGCAAATCTTCTTGAAAAAACTCTTTCAATCGAAACAAGGAAAAGCAATGACGCAAACATTATCGAAGCCTGTCGAAACCAAAACCAAGTACACTATAACTTGGGAAAAATTGCCAGAAGACTTCATATTACCCGACGATCCTGTGGAAAACATCGACCAACCACTATTAGCAGCCGCTTTGCGAGAATCATTGGAACTTGCCGGATTTATCCTTGCATCAATGCTGATAGCTTCCAATTTCGGACTGTGCGCCACAGTCAACGACAAAACAATAGTAAAAGCACCAGATTGGGTGTACATTTCCTCAGTATTGCCAGCCGAACCGGGAGAAGTTCGCCGCAGTTATACTCTCAATGCGGAGGGAGAAGTGCCTGCTGTAGTGATGGAATTTTTATCGGATACTAACGGCAGTGAATATTCAACGAAACCGACATATCCTTACGGAAAGTGGCGGTTTTACGAGCGAATATTGCAAGTACCAGTTTATGTAATTTTTGAGCCGAAATCGGGAGATTTAGAAGTATACCGCTTGGTTTCGGGACAGTACGAATTGCAAGAGAATGATGCCAACGGTCGATTTTGGATAGAATCAATGAATTTATTTCTGGGGGTTTGGGAAGGGGAAAAATCTCAGAGAAGGGGTTATTGGTTGCGCTGGTGGGATGAGAATGGCAATTTGTTGCTGTGGGGTGCTGAACGGGTGGAACAGGAACAACAGCGGGCCGATGAGGAACGCCAGCGGGCCGATGAGGAACGCCAGCGGGCCGATGAGGAACGCCAGCGGGCCGATCGCCTAATGGCATACTTGATAAGTCAGGGTATCGATCCTGATGCCATTTGAAGGTCGATCGATTTGAGATTTTACATTAGGAATAAAGGAGCGCCATGACTGCAACAATATTAGAAGAAAAATTAGATCGGCCGTTACTATTTCCAGGCTTAAGCTGGGAACAATTCAAAACCTTAGAACCGATGCTGGATATTCCCAAAGTTCGGCTGTCATTTTTAGATGGGATACTGGAGAGAGGGCTCTCCTGGGTTTGTGGTGAAATTGTATTTTAAGCTACAAAAATCTTAAAGTGCAAGCGTTGAAACTCATACCAGGAGTCATACAGGTTTTACTTATCACCGAATATCCAGGAGAGCCCTGGAGTTCAGAGAATGCCTGGAAGAAAACACGAAATAGCCAAGGGACGTATCGGTGCGTTGGTAGAAACTTACATGATGGGGGCAGGAATCGATTTCACCCCTACAGAGTCTCTGACTTTAGAAAATGAATCGGTAAGAGTGAAGTGTGAAGCAGACAAATCTTACGAATTGGGTGCTGATAGAGAACGTCAAGATTTAGCTATTGAAGTAGTCGTAACTAGCGGCGGAATTGATAAGCTAGAGGCTTACAAACGCCTGCAAATTTCTGAAGTCTGGTTTTGGGAAAACAGCCGACTGTCTCTGTATGCTCTGGGAAAAGAAGGATACGAACAGATTGTGAGTTCTCAATTGCTCCCAAAACTCGATATTGATTTACTTGTCAGGTGTGTTAATATGCCGAGTCATGTTGAGGCAGTTAAGGCATTCAAAAGGGCGATCGATTTCAATTCTTAGTCAAAAATATTGAGCCTATGTGGCATCATTGAAGAATTGGTAAGCTGTTGCAGCATTAAAATTTAATTTTTTGGGGCAAGCTAGAAGCATCGCCCCACTCGTTGTTTCCAGAAACAGGATTGTTAAAATTAGATGCGCGCCAGCTTAACACCAGAAAAGTTTATAATAGAGCTACAACTCACAGGAAGCACGACCATGACAGCAGTCGTTACCACCCTCAAAACTTCTGAAATCATATACCCTAGCGCTGATGGAGAACCAGTGGCAGAAACTTACGACCATCTTTACGCAATTTTAACCACTTTAGAAGTCTTAAAACAATACCTCACAGACCGTCGAGCTACTGTTTTAGCAAACCAATATTTGTACTACGCTCAAGGATTCCCAAAACTGCGCGTAGCACCTGATGTGATGGTGATTTTTGATGTAGAACCAGGTGGCAGAGATAATTACAAAATCTGGGAAGAAGAGCAAGTGCCGAAAGTAATTTTTGAAATTACATCACCAGGCACCAAGTTGGAAGATCAAAACAATAAAAAAGAGTTGTATGAGGGGATTGAGGTTCAGGAATATTGGTTGTTTGACCCTAGAGGCGAATGGATTCCTGAACAATTGCGCGGGTATCGATTGGGAGAAGATGGGTATGAATTAATTAGAGATAGTCGCAGCAATGTACTGGAACTACGGTTAGAAATAGAAGGAAGATTGATTGGATTTTATCGGGAAGATAATGGAGAGAAATTATTGATTCCCGATGAATTGGCTTCGGCTTTGCAAGCGGAAAGGCAACGGGCTGAATCTGAACGGCAACGGGCTGCTGAACTCGAAGCTTTGTTAGAGCGTTATCGATCGCACTTTGGAGAATTACCGCAGGATAACGCCTAAAGACGCAGGAGTACGATCGCACTTTACCGAGGCGATCGCACTCTTAGTTCTGAGGTAAGATCATTACACTTCAGTGTATTCCTTGCTTTTTTGAGACTCTAACCAACGTTGATAAGCTTCCTTGTCTCCTCGAAAAGAATCGAGAGAAACTTGACGTTCTGGCATGGGTTTGAGGGGAGCATCAATGGGCGAATATTGGCAATAGCAGATTACTACGATATCAAATTCGCCGATCGGAATATCGGGAGTATAAGTCTCAACCCGCGCCACTTCCCAATCGCTGGTGCGGTAATGAGTGCTATAACCGTGTCTATCTGGATCGTGTTCTGCTTCTACGCGAACAAACTCTGGGGGACGATAGCCAACTTCAGGAATTTCGTCATTAGAAGAGTCAAAGTGTTCGGCTAAAATCTTGGTTAGGCATTGGGTGTGTTCAAGCTTGCGTTTTTCCCAACCAGGTTGGCGCTTGTCTGCTCTAAAGACAATCCATTTACGCATCTTCATCCTCCTTGCTTTCTAGTTCTTTGTACCAGTCTGGAAACTCCGTTTGACCTTTAAAAACACAATCAACTTTGAAAAATTGGCCGTCAATTTTCTCAACCTCAATTAGTTTCCAACCATATTTTTGTTCCATCTCTTCACAACAATCTGGATCTGCTGCTGCGTGTCGAGACTTGTCTTCATCTGGATCGTAACGCAACCATCGTGGATTTTTTGTCATAATTGATATTGCTCCCTGTGTTGGCTTGACAACCTTGGAGAAGTCGTCTGGACTCGGTATTTGTGGTACTGCGTCCGGGCGCGTCTTTGTAAAATTATATGATAATGGTTGTAATATCTGCCTGCTTCTGAACCAGGCAATTGGTTGAATTTGCTTGACAATTATCAGTTTGTATGTATGCAGATTCAAGCAAAAAATTTAAATGGGGAGGGCGATCGTTTTGCGATCGAACTTGGGCAATCTAGAAATAGGTACGAGTATGAGTGCCTGGAAAACAGCGACGCCAAGAGTTAGCAATGGAAAGTATACAGAAAAAATCTAGTGATAGTGTGGTTCGTAAGGGCGATTCCCTACGGGATAGCTACGCTTCACGAATTAAGCAGATTTTTGCGTTTCTATCGATGGCTGGCTTTGCGGGTTCGACAATTTTTGGTATGGTAAGTCTGTTCAGCAGCGGTTTGAGCAGCCAGCACCAGCAAAAGCAGACGCCAGTGGTAGTTTCGCAGGAGTCTTTGCTGGCGGCCAAGGAACGGGGTTATATGGGGGGTTTGCAGCGGGAACCGCAGAATGTGACGGCTTTGGAGGGCTTGGCGAATGTGCGGTTGGAGATGGGGAATCGCGTGGGGGCGATCGAGCCTTTGGAGAAGTTGGTGAAGTTGCATCCCGGGCGCGTTGATTATAAGGAGCTTTTGGCCCAGGCGAAGGGGAAGTAAGGGGCGAAAGGGCGATCGGTAACTCATTGTTATTACACTAGATTGATAACTTTTAAATTAAATTGTTGTTCGTAATTCAAATGGCTGACTGACTTTTATAAAAGGATTGAATATGGGCATAGTACGCATGGGGCCGCCGACCGAAATTATATACAAACTCAAACAAGCTTACGGGATTAATAATTTTATTGAAACCGGAACTTATCAAGGCCATACAGCATACTGGGCAAGCCAAGTATTTGAACAAGTTTTTACAATTGAATATTCTCAAGACATTTATCAAAAAGTTACCGAAAAATACGGTCATATCAAAAACATAGACTTTCTGTACGGCGATACCAGAAACCTTCTTCAAAATACAGTATCACAGCTTGAAAGCCCAAGTTTATTCTGGCTTGACGCTCATTGGAGCGGAGGGCTAACTTATGGGGAAAGCGACGAGTGTCCGTTGCTCGCAGAAATCGAAATAATCAACCGCTCCGATTGCGAACACTTCATTCTAATTGATGATGCCCGATTGTTTTTATCTCCGCCACCGCCGCCCCATTCACCTCAACAATGGCCCGATATTAGCAACATATTAAATTTATTGAATCCAGGAAAAAACAGCCGACATATTGTAATTGTAGATGATGTTATTATTGCTGTTCCTGTGCCAGCCAAAGAACTAATTGTTCGGTATTGCCAAAATGCGATCGCAAGTTTAGGCAATACAGGCAGCGGGAAACAAAAACAAAATCATCAAAGCACTGTGGTGTCTGTTAACAATCTTAATAACGCAGAGTCTATCAATAACTATGAATTGAAAATTATTTCTAATTTTATTGCTTCCGGTAATGTGGTTTTCGATATTGGCGCAAACATAGGTAGCTGGACAAATCAAGTATTAAACAGATACCCCGACGTTCAAATTCATTTATTTGAGCCAGCACCGCCAATATATCAAACACTTCTACAAAACCTGGCTGAACCGATTAAAAGCGGTCAACTGGTATTAAACAACTTGGCTATAGCACACCAACCGGAAATCCGGGAATTTTATTATTACGAAAAATCTTCAGGGTGGAGTACATTTCACCGACGATTTGAAATCGAAAAACAGTATAATATTCAGTCGCCTCAGCCATTTCAAGTTCTAACAGCTACCCTTGATGATTATGTCCAAACCAGGGGGATCAAGCGAATTAATTTCTTAAAAATTGATACAGAAGGCGGCGAACTAGAAGTTCTGCGCGGAGCAACTAATCTCTTGCAAAAAGGCAAAGTAGATTATATTCAGTTTGAGTACGGCGGAACATTTGTCGATGCCAACATCACATTAAAACAAGTATTCGAGCATTTACAAAAATTTCGTTACACCATCTTTAAAATACTGCCCGATGCTTTACAACCCTTACCCCAGTTTTCACCAGAATATGAGAATTACGAGTATAGCAACTTTTTAGCGGTGAACGAAAGGTTAACAGCTTTGATTTTTAGTGAAGCACCAAAACTGCTCGATTTGCAGCAGCTTTGCGTAAAACATTCTGTTGTACCGCGTGGCGTTATTCACATTGGTGCACACGAAGGCAAGGAAATTGCAACATATCAAACGATGGGGGTGCAAAGGGTACTATTTATTGAAGCCAACCCTGCTGTATTTGAACGTTTGCAAACGAATATAGCTGGTTTTCCTAACGTGCTAGCGGTGAATTGTGCAATTAGCAATATCAACGGCACAAGCACATTGTATGTAACTTCTATGGATCAAAGCAGTTCGATTTTACCATTGAAGGAGCATCAAAAGATTTATCCGCAAATCAAGGAAGTTGAGCGTGTGGTGGTGGAGTCGAGAACTCTGGATACGCTTTTAGCAGAACTTCAAGTTAATCCCGCTGATTTTAATATATTAAACATTGACATTCAAGGTGCAGAGCTGTTGGCTTTGCAGGGAGCGACTAACATTCTCAAACATATTGAAGCAATTAACACGGAAGTTAATTATGAAGAGCTGTATGAAGGATGTGCTTTAATTGACCAGATAGATGATTTTTTAGAGCTGCGAGGGTTCGATCGCGCTGCAACTGCAACACCGTACCATCCATCATGGGGCGATGCTTTTTATGTGAAAAAACCAGTAATTACAATGTCCACGCTGGGCAGAAACGGGCGGTTTGCCAATCAAATATTTCAGTATGCCTTTTTGAAAATATACGCAAAAGAACATAACTTGAGAGTCGAGACACCAGCCTGGATCGGCCAGTATCTGTTTGGATGCAACGATTCGCCCATATCTCAACAGTTACCTGTAGTTAGCGAAGAAACTAATAACCTTTTAGAAGCTCGAATACCCAAGGCAAAAGAAAACTTCACAAATGTGGATTTTTGGGGTTATTTTCAGTACCATACAAAGTATTATGCAGCGCATAAGGAGTATTTTCGATCGCTGTTCAAACCGGTGCCGGAAGTAGAAAAGAAAATGAAGGAAGTATTGGATTGTTTGCGATCGCGCGGCAAAACTCTCGTCGGTTTGCATTTGCGGCGGGGAGACTACGGCTACAGCGATTTCTTCATCGCGCCGAGTGAATGGTACAGAGAATGGCTTAAAGGTTTGTGGGAGACTCTGGAGGAACCGATACTATTTATTGCCAGCGATGAACCGGAAAAACTTTTAATTGATTTTGAGGAGTATAATCCGATCGCGACTAAAGATTTAGGTTTGGAGTTACCGCAAGCAGAGTTTTATCCTGATTTTTACTTGTTGAGCCAGTGCGATATTGTCGGAATTTCCAATAGCTCATTTTCATTCGCAGCTTGTATGCTTAACGAAACAGGCAAATTTTTCTTTCGCCCGCACTTGTATGCCCAAAAACTCATTCCTTTTGACCCTTGGAATAGCGAACCGATGTTGCGAAACTATATGCCTATTAATTTTTTCACAATAGTCCTCAACGGCCAGCCTTTCATCCGCTACCACATAGAAGTATTTAAACAACTGCCCTTTAAGTGGCACTGGCATATTGTTGAGGGTGTAGCTGATTTGAAGCATGATACTGCGTGGGCTATTCGATTGGGTGGAAAAATTACGGAGGAACTTCATTGTCAGGGCCGCAGCAAGGATGGTACATCAGAATATATAAATGAAATAGCACGTATTTATCCCGAAAATATTACTGTTTATCGCAAGCCAGAAGGTATTTTTTGGGATGGGAAGCGTGAAATGGTAAACGCACCGCTGGAAAATATTAAAGAAGAATGCTTGCTGTGGCAGGTAGATGCCGATGAACTGTGGACTGTTGAGCAAATTTGTACTGCGCGGCAGATGTTTATCGCTCGTCCTGAAAAAACAGCAGCTTTCTACTGGTGCTGGTATTTTGTGGGAGAAAATCTGGTTGTTAGCACTCGCAACTGTTACGCTCAGAATCCTCAACAAGAGTGGTTGCGTACTTGGAGATTTAAACCCGGAGCAAGTTGGGCAGCCCACGAGCCTCCAAGATTAGTTGAATCACTGCCAAATAGCGAGTGTCGGGATGTGGCAGCAGTAAACCCTTTTCTGCATGAAGAAACTGAAAAGCAGGGTTTGGTATTTCAACACTTTGCTTATGTGACGCTAGAACAATTGCGATTTAAACAAATATACTACGGTTATAAAAAAGCAGTTGTTGAATGGATGGCATTGCAAGCTCAAACGGAATTCCCAGTGCGGTTGGGAAATTATTTTTCTTGGGTTCAAGATGGAACGATGGTTGATACAGCAGAATCGTTAGCTGTATCACCGATCGCGCGGCGAGAAAAGAATAGTAATGAGTGGCATTTCGTGCAGTCAGAAAAGGTGCAGAGGCAAACTGCGCTTGCCGAACAGCCTCCAATGATTATTGTGGACGGCGTGTTTTTTCAGCTTTATAATACCGGAATTGCTCGCGTGTGGCGATCGCTCTTAGAAGAGTGGGTGCATCAGGATTTTGCCAAGCATATTATTGTGCTCGATCGCGCCGGAACAGCACCAAAAATACCGGGTATTAATTACCGTGCTGCTCCCGCTTACAGTTATGACAGCACAGATGCCGATCGCGCAATGCTACAGCAAGTTTGCGACGAACTGGAAGCTGACTTATTTATCTCGACTTACTACACAACGCCGATCGCCACAACCTCTGTATTCATGGCTTATGATATGCTTCCCGAAATATGGGGAGCTAACCTCGACAAGCCCATGTGGCGAGAAAAGCATCGCGCTATTAACCACGCATCAGCTTATATTGCAATTTCTCAAAATACTGCTTCCGATTTAGTCAAATTTTTCCCCGATATTGCTGCGGAGTCGATCGCCGTAGCTCATTGTGGAGTCGCCAGCAATTTTGCGCCAGCCGATCGAGAAGAAATTAGCTATTTTAAGACTAGGTATGGAATATTCAAACCTTATTTCCTGGTGGTGGGTGCTGGAGATGTTCATAAAAATACAGATTTGTTCTTTCAAGCTTTTGGTCAACTTCCTACAAGACAAGCCTTTGATATTGTCTGTACGGGGAAACGCTTCCCATTTAAAGATGAGTTTAGAGAATTTACATCAGGCAGCGCCGTGCACATACTGGAACTTAGCGATCGCGAGTTGAGTGTCGCCTACTCTGGTGCAGTTGCTCTCGTTTATCCTTCAAAATATGAAGGCTTTGGTCTACCAGTTCTCGAAGCGATCGCTTGCGGGTGTCCCGTCATTACTTGTCTTAACGCTTCCATCCCTGAAGTTGTGGGTAAAGCAGCCTTATATGTTAGCGATACTGACGTTAACGAGCTTGCACAGGCACTTTGCGAGGTACAAAAGCCAGATGTCCGCAGATATTTAATCGCAGAAGGATTAGAACAAGCGAAAAAGTTTTCTTGGTCAAAAATGGCAAGGATAGTTAGCACGACTTTGATAGATGCTGCTTTTCAAGCTTTAAAGCTGAGGCCAATTAATTTGATCGTTTTCCCAGATTGGTCAGCATCAGAAGAGTCTATTGGCACTGATTTGACACAAGCGATTAGGGCGATCGCCACTCACCCTGACAGAATGAAGATGACATTACTCGTAGATACTGCCAACATTTCTGAGGAAGAGGCAAATCTGGCTTTATCGGGCGTTGCTATGAATCTTTTGATGGAGGAAGATTTAGACGTTACTGAATCTGCCGAAATATCGTTAGTGGGAAATTTGAACGAAAGGCAGTGGGAGGTTTTACTCGGCAGAATACAAGCTAAACTTGCTTTGGAAAACGAAAATGAACAGGCGATCGCAGCCGTCAAAGCCGAAAGCCTGCCTTCCTGCGAACTCGATAGCTTCAGCAGCAGGCGAGCTGTTCACTCAGAAGAAGGAGATTGGAAGTTCATTTCTCCCATGCTAGAATCTCTGACAGATCCTCAAACAGACAATGATTTTCAAGAACAATCACCGGTAGATTGCTACTTAGAATATATTAAAACAAATTGTCCGACTCTAAATTTAGATACCTGGTTACGCATAAAGTCAAGCCTTGAAACTACATCTTGGGACGAACCTGTATCCGCAGCAGATTTGAATAATTTTGCTGTTGTGGCTTTGATTCAAGCCGAAAGTTGTCCAGACTTATCCGTCAAAGAACTCTATTTTAATATGGCACTAGAAGCTTTAAATAGAGGAGTAGAGTTGCGGGAGCATCCCCTCTGTACTGCTCATCTTGCTGTAGTGCTTGCCATGACAGGAGAAATATTAGAAGCCAGTCAAATTTCGCTGGCATCCTTGATCGATACTCTGCACTATGCTGATAGCTCGGCCGCTCAAATTATGCCAGCAATTGTCTATTTTCCCCAAATAGATAACAGTTTTAGAAGCTACCGGAACGAAAATCTCACTCAAATTCTACAAGCAAAAGAGGGTTATACTCAAGCGGTTATGTTGTTGACAGAAGTGCTGTGTCGGTCACTGCTTGTCTCTTACAACACTAGAGGACTTTTCGTCAAACACTTAGCAGCTCAAGTTTTCCCGGATTCCATTTCGATCAATTTAACGCTGGGAATATCGAGCTTGATCAACAATCTATGGGAAGGGTTGTTATACCTGCACCGTGCTAGACAGAAAGCTACCGATTCAGCACCGATTTTGCAAGCGCTTTACCTCGCCTATAAAAATTTAGAACAGACAGAAAAAGCAAATTACTGGCTAAATTATGCTCGGAATTTATGCAAAGATCGTCCTCATTCTCTCGATTGGAGATGGACAGAGTTAAAATTGGAAAGTTATTTCACTTACGCGCCCTTTGAAGACCAAATTTTATTGGCGGTTGAATCGAATTTCCGAAGTTATGCGACTGGGGTATTGATTTCAGAAGGAGACTGGTTTGAAAAAGAAATGGAGTTTTGGCGCAATTCGATTAAACCAGGCATGACTGTTATAGATGTGGGTGCGAATGTGGGGGTGTACACCTTTAGTGCAGCTCGGCGCGTAGGATCTAAGGGTCGTGTTTTCGCAGTCGAACCTTTTTCAAGCTGCGTTCGCTGTTTGCAAGAAAGCTGTAAAATTGGTAAGTTCGACTGGGTAAAAGTCTGCGCTGGCGCTGCGAGCGATCGCGCAGGAACAGCTCGGTTGTCTCTTTCTTTGGCCAGCGAACTAAACAAAATTGTGGTTGGCGAATCTGCCGAACAAATGGAGCCAGGTACCTTTGAAGATGTTACCTGCTTTACTCTCGACAGCCTAATTGAACGAGAAAATCTAACCACAGTAGATTTTATCAAAATAGATGCAGAAGGACACGAACTTTCTGTATTGACTGGCAGCGACAAAATTTTGTCTGAATTTTCCCCTGCAATCCTTTATGAAAATACTGACGCAGGCCAACGCAGCAATCTAGCTGCTGCCGATTATCTCAGAGGTAGAGGATATCAGTTATTTATTTATCAACCTTATCTGCAAAAGCTGCTTCCTGTAGATTCTGCTGAAGATTTGCAAGGAAATCTTAATGTCATCGCTTTACCTAGCGATCTTAACGATCTACAATCTCTAAATCTATCCGAAAGTTTTTCATAATTCAAAAGGACGCTTTATGCCTGTTTTTCTCAACAGTTTGAAAAAAAGCGGTCATTTAGACCGGGTTTACATGACACTCTGTAATATTGGTTGTCGTAAATTAACCAGTGAAGATGACTACGGCAGCCAAGGATGGAATATTTTTGCACCTCGGCTGACTATTTACGGTTTTGATGCAGATGCAGATGCTTGCGAAGCGGCCAATGCTGACCTTGAAGCACGACAAGTCAATTGGACTGAAAAACATATTCCTTTAGCTTTAGCCAAGTCTGTAGGTGAATCTACACTTTATGTCACGCAACATCCTATGTGCAGTTCGCTTTATCCACCTAATGAACCTTACTTGGAGCGTTTTTCTGGACTGCCCGAACTTGTAAACTTAGATTTTTGTATTGAACTTGAAACCACCACTTTAGATGAGTTTTGCCAGCAGGAAGGAATTGAGGAAATAGATTTCCTGCAAATTGACGTTCAAGGCGCAGAACTTCAGGTTTTAGAAGGTGGTGCGGAAATTTTAAGCCGAAGTGTTCTAGCGGTTCAGGCTGAAGTAGAATTTTCACACTTATACTCAAATCAGCCCCTATTTGCTGATGTTGACACCCATCTTAGAAAACAAGGTTTTACACTATTTGATTTAGAACAAGCATATCGGCTTCGCGCTAGAACACCTATTGGCTCAGCAGTGCGGAACGGTCAATTGCTTTGGGGAGATGCTTTTTATTTTCGGGATTTAATTCAACATGACCTTGACAGCCCCTTAAAAACACCGCATAAAATTCTCAAGTTAGCTTGCCTCGCGGATCTTCTGAATTTTCCCGACTATGCCCTGGAGCTACTAGAGTATTTAACTTTGGAATACGGCAACAACCCTAACTATAACTTTGCTAACAATATTGTTGAGAGTTTGACTCAATTTCCAGAGCTTGTCAGCCAAGGACTGGGTTCCCTGCCTGTCGTGGCAAGAATTCAAGATTACATTAGCGATCGCGATATTGACTTATTCCAGGCAAGTCAACCGCTAAATCAGCAGTCGATTTCTCCAGTAGCTATGTTTCAATTCGATCGCTCTAGCAAACTCTTCGTGCAGCGACACAATCAAAGACGATTGGAGCATCTAGCGAGCTTGGGATTAAATATCGCTGGTAAAACTGTACTGGAAGTTGGAGCAGGAATTGGCGACCATACAAGCTTTTTTATAGACCGGGCCTGTGAAGTGGTCACCACAGAAGCAAGACCTGAGAATCTAGAAATTCTGATCGCCCGTTATCCCAATCTAGAGGTAAAGCATCTAGACCTAGATAAACCCGATTTAACAGTGAATCGGCAGTTCGATATCATTTATTGCTACGGCCTGCTGTATCACCTACAAAAACCGACTCAGGCGATCGAGTTCATGGCTCAGTGCTGCAAAGATATGCTGCTGCTGGAGACCTGTGTCTCATTTGGGGATGGAGAATCGATCAATCCTTGTCTAGAGCCAGCAGAGAGTCCATCACAAGCAATATCAGGTCAGGGATGCCGACCTACCAGGCAGTGGGTATACAACCAACTGAAGCAATACTTTAACTTTGTTTATATGCCAATTACTCAACCTAATCACGAAGAGTTTCCTATAGATTGGAACTCACCTCCACCTACAGAAACTTTGACAAGATCGGTATTTATTGCCTCAAGACAGCCACTCAACAATCAACTTTTGATTGAAGATATTCCTGTGCAGCAGCAACGTCATTAAAATCATCTCCTTTGGAAAGGCAATTCAATACAGCAGATTCCACGTTTATCAAGTACACCTCGAATTGAACCCCGTAGGGACACTCCAAGAACCCATTGGTCTCAACTTAACGTCAAACCCAGTCAGAGAATGCTGTTTGACTATTAAGCCTAGATCCCCCCTAGCCCCCCTTAAGAAGGGGGGGACATGAGTCTTCTTAAAGTCCCCGCAACGATTCGGGGGATTTAGGGGGATCTAGACAGGGGTAAAAACGAGATTTATCAAGGGTTTTAGCCTTAAGTTGACAGTAATGGGCTAAAGGAAGTGTCCCTAGTGCACTTCCTAAACCTGGGATACTCTGTAATCCTAGCTTTGAAGATAAATGTCCCACATTTGCTGGTAGGCTTTTTCCATCTCGCGAGCAAACTGCTGGGCATTCCAAAGGGGAGAAGTTTGCCTTGACTGTCGCAGTTTCCACGAAATTTGCTGCCGCAAAGCAGCATCTTTTCCTAAACGAATTCCCCATTCCACATATTCTTCATCAGTCCAAGCAATACCCTCGGTCACTCCTGCATTCATCATCATTGTGTAGCTGTTGCGAGCAGCAAACTGCTGCCCGACTTGCGTCACTAAGGGAATGCACATCCAAAGAGTTTCTAGAGTGGTTGTGGCTCCGTTATAGGGATAAGTATCCAGAACTACATCTGCAATATCTAAGTTAGCTCGGTGAACTTCCTCTGAAGAAACTGCTGGCAAAAATCGCAGGCGATCGCCCTCCAAGCCCTCTTCTTCTGCTAGCTGGTTAAAGAATTTGTGAATCGATTTTTGATCGGCCCCTCCTTTGATCAAAAAGTAACTGTTAGGAACTTCCTTCAAAATCTTCACCTGTAGTCGCGCTGTATCTAGATGCCGTTTGTAGCCAGTCTGGCTGCTGAGGTATACGACTGCATTGCTCGGAATATTCAACTCGTCGCGGCGCAAAGTCGGTACTCCCACTTCAAAACCCTCTACAGCTATGTAAGTGTGGGGCAAGCGCCAAATTTTTTCACTGTAATAATCCTGAGCCGACTCCGGCATAACGTAAGGATCGGCAATATAATAGTCAATTGCTGGCAATCCTACAGCATCCCAACCCAACCAAGTAACTTGTATCGGTGCCGATTTCATTGCCATCACTTCACAGTTCACATCTAAAGTAATACTGTCAAGATCGATCAGGATGTCAATTTCGTCTCGGTCAATTTGCTCGGCAATATTTGTGCTGACTATCCCGCAGTGATACGGCTTATCAACATGATTGACATACCAGTTTTGTAAAAAGTGTTCTTCCTCTTTGTATCCGATAAAGTAGGCATGAATTTGAAATTTATCCCGATCGTGATGCTGAAACAGCCATCGCGCTAGCCAGCCCACAGAATGTCTCCTCAAGCAATGGGATAGGTAGCCAATCTTCAGAGGCTTGCCAGAAATACCGAGGCTCTTGCGAACTAACTGTCGCTGCCGGTATCCCTCTATCTCCTCCTTAGCATAGTTTTCAATGTTGCTCTGGCAGAGTTGAGCCAATTGGTTGCTTATTTTTCTGTTAGTTTTGGGATCGTCCTGAAAATACGGGGAAAAAAAGCTGGTAACGAACAAGTCGCAGACTGTAGAAGATGACAGCGAGGTCGGATATTCAGCTATTAGCAATTCTAGGAGCGAGTGGAGGCGATCGAGTGTTGCGAGCGCTTCTGCCCAATATCCGCCGGCACTCATCAACCCCCGTAAAATTAAGTGAGTAGCGTAAATTTTGGCGGGTAAGTCTTGTTGTAATGAATAGAAAAGCTTGGCTGTTTTTATGCCTTCGTCGAATTCACCTAAATTTTGATAAAAACAAGCCATGTGGCGAACTAACTCTGGCTGATTGGGAGCTAAACGCAAACCCAATTCAATATAGTTTATTGCCAATCCAGTTAACTTTAAGATATACCCAAGTTCAACACAGGTTTCAATAATAATGTTAATATAAGTTTGAGGCTCGCGGACGTGAGTTATACAGGTCTCTGCAAACTTCCAAGCTGACGGGTGTGCGGAAACGCAGTTCAAAACCCTTTTCAGCACTCGCATCAATAGAACGATGTCTGTGGCGACTATCCCAGTCTCCAACTCGAGCATTTCAATCAAGCCTGTAGAATTTAGTTGCTCGGGTGTAAAAGTCTCAAGCTGGATAGAAAGCTCGATCGCGCGCAACAGGTTGTCAATATCTGCCGGATTTATTTCCCGGATGTGCTGCCGGATCGCCCAAGCAAGAGCATAGTCTGACAAGCCCTCTCGGCGATCGGCTTCTGCTTGCAGCATATCTAAAAGTTGAGCTGTCCATTCATCAACTTGTTCCGCTTCCCCGTCGGCCATGCCCAGGAGCCAAGTTGTTTGAGCTTCCATCTCTTGCCCCTGCAACAGCAACATCAACCCCAAGTGCCAGTAGTGGGACTTGACTTCCGGCTCCTCTGCAATTGCTTGCTCGTATAAATTTTCAGCCTGAGTGTAATTTCCTTGAATTAAATATTGATTAGCCTGTTGCTGCCAATGAGTGCGACTATCTGATGAAATATTTTGTAAATAAATTGTCATAGTAGCGTATCAGTCCGATCTTTTCTGAATATCTATCTCAGGCAAATTCATCATTCAATAACAATGGGTAGTGTCAGCTACACTACCCATTGTTTGATGATAATGTTCAAATTAGGCTTGCAGGAACAACACCAACTTTGACACACTGCTAAATCGGAAACTATCTACTTGGACACTATTGTCCAACTGGTGTTATTACATTTTATGTTTTCAGCAGTAATATCCGCCGCCGTCTCAGCGCCCGCCGGCAGACCAACGCCTGCTAGTGTACTCTCGCACAGGACTGCGGTGCTAGTTTTCTCAGCGCCACCTTGTGCAATTAGTGCTACCGCCCCTATGTAAGATTTGAGTACGTTGCTTTGACCGTGTGCTATATTTCCTACAGCAGTGGTAGTCGTAGCAAGAGTTGGCTCTGCCTGTGTTCCTGCTGGGACAATAGTATATTTGTAGTTCTCAGTCTGAGTTTTAATGCCGAGCCCTAACGCAGGAACGAAACCTACAAATTTGCCGTTTTCAGCAAAGCCTGCCTGCTGGGCGCGGTTCATCGAACCAGCGTACTGCTTTGCCTCTGACTGCTTGGCTTTGTTAGCTTGGTTGAGGAAGGACGGCAAAGCAATAGCAGACAGAATACCGATGATGATAATAACGACCAGCAGTTCAATCAGTGTAAAACCCTTATCCTGTCTTTTTTGATTGAGGTGTTGCAGGAATCTGGCTTTAAATTCAGTTTTCATTGGTTGTTTCTCCTAGAGGGGTGGGATGCTTGATTTCTAACTCTTGTATGTAACTTACCCAGTTCTGCTCAACTTCATATCACTGCCGGCAAAAATGTTTTTAGCAGTGTCAGTGAAAGGTACAGATCGCTCAATAACGCTCCAAAAGCACGTACAAAAAGACTTCTAGGCTCATCAAGAGTTCCTTGATTTCATCTAAAGCCCTCTCCCGACTCACAGGTTCCAGGGTTACAAGGTCTAGGGGTCTGAGCTTGAGCCAGCGCTCCGCTAAGGAGATCGCAGGCTGCGCGCCCTCCCACAGAGGCAGCAAGCAAGCTGCCATACCGCTTTCTATCAAAATCGGCACTAAGGTTGGCGAAGGGACATAACGGCTAATCTGGAAGGAACTTTGGTTAGCGAGAGATTTAATCAAATCTTCTTTTAACTGGGGAGTTCGGATCTGAGGATGCAAATGCACCTTTGCCTGCTCCCAATCAGTCGCAGTCCATTCCGAAACTGGTACGAACGACTGAGCTCGATCGGGCAGACCGCACCAGAAGTCTATCAAACGGTGGACTGGATGTAAAAGTTCAAACAGGTGCAGCCGTTGTTCCACAGGAATTTCTGGCAAGCTCATTGCCAGAAACGCAGGTAGGTCATTTGGCTGCTTGAACAAATCCGTCAAGTCCCACAACCGCCAATAGACCATACTAATAAATTCTAAATCAGCAGCTTTTAATGCTGAAAAAACTTCCGGTACTGTAGAGCCTTTATCCCCCAGCAGCAAATAGTTAGCCAGCATCCATTCTTCGTTTTTTTCGGCTCTAGAACTCCATGTTCTTGCTTTGATAGCCACGTCATCTTTGAGGTTTTGTATAATTTCTTTAGCTAGCTCTATCTCCATTTCTCTAGGATTATCATCCATCAATCCCATGATTTTGAAAACTTTTTGAACGGCAAAGAAAGAACTTCTCTGTAGGGAACTGTGGAGGTTTGTCCGAATAATTCCATCCGGTTTCAAAACCGATTGCATCGCTTGCAATCCGACAACTGCGTCTGGCAAGAGATAAAGCACCTCGTCACAGTTGATAAAATCAAACTGTTGGTTTAAGCTAGGCAGATCCTCAATTGACAGAGCATGAAACTCACTATTCTCAAAGCCGTGATATTCCAGGCGCTGTCGAGCGAGTTTAACAGACTCTTCGGATAAATCGATGCCAACAATTTTGGCTCCCGGATTTGCTTCAGCCAAAACTAATGACTTGCAGCCGCTACCGCAGCCTGCATCTAAAATAACTTTTCCGTCAGTTTCTATAACTTTTTGATTTCTTAAATAGTAAGCTGTTACTAAGTTATGAATGTAGAGAGATTGATAGTCAATTTTAGGAGAGTGATCGAGGGGAATTCGAGGATAAGGGGCATTGTCAAATTGCTGACGAATTTTCTCTATTAACTCTGATTCTTGGGTATCCATTCTGAATCGCTCCTGATGCTGCTAAATTGTGCTGCGCTAATTGCTCTGTTACAATACCGAAACTTATCTTACCCTACGATCGCAAAAAACGATCGCCCCCGCCCAGCCGCCACAAATACTTGCCATAATAATCTGAAACCCGATCGCCCAACCAACCACCTCCATCAACCGACGCCCTAGCTGCTATCCTCGGCTGGCGATCGCCCCAACCTACCCAAATCAAGCCGATCGAGGAAAATACGATCGCCCTAACCAGAAATTCCTTTCCTAAATTCCCTGATCGCCTCCACACTCGAAGCC
The DNA here is from genome assembly GCF_020883045.1 of Microcoleus sp. CAWBG58. Lineage (NCBI taxonomy): Bacteria > Bacillati > Cyanobacteriota > Cyanophyceae > Oscillatoriales > Microcoleaceae > Microcoleus > Microcoleus sp. CAWBG58. The sequence goes on from NZ_JAHRFA010000024.1 coordinate 53,315, forward strand.
ATCAGCAAGCAGCGACACAGCAAGTTAATATCTAAATCCGGCAAAACCACACTCGAAGCAATTTTTTCATAACCCTCACCACCCAAGCGATACATAGCCAATACGCCATCCTCCCAGAACCAGACTTCAGCAACTCCCAATACTCGATAGCGCTGCAATTTTTTGACATTACCGCTAGTAAAGACAACTTCGATACATAAATCTGGGGGAGAATCTGGGGTGATGCGTCTGCCAATAAAATAAGATTCATCAGCTTGTGCAGACACTACCCCTTCCTTTTCTTGGGTAAAACTTCCCGTAGGTGCAAACTCAATTTCATTTTCGGCACAATAGATAGACAGCAGCGTACAAATTGTCCGACTGAAAAATTCGTGCTCTGGGGAAACTGCCAAGATTTCCACCTCTCCTTTGTAATAAAATAACTTGATGCCAGGAGAGTCAGAAAACCCCTGTTCAATTAGTTTGAACTGTTCCCAGCTAATCCCGGAGTGAATGAACCTTTGGTCGAGTGGTTTTAAGAGTGTCTGTGCTATCATCGGAACCTCTATCAAGCTTCAGCCTTATTGTTATTATCACATTCAATCAAAACAGTCTAAATTCAATTCCACGCCCGCAACACAATACTTGCGATAATAGTCTCAATGCCTAATTATACAACCAACCAGCACATCCATGAACACCAACATCAGCCCGATCGCCAAAGTATTCACCTTCTCCGCCGCCCTTTCCCTAGCCATCAAGTACGCAGGGCCCAGCCTATCCATAGCCTCAACCGACTTCAACGCTCTGATCGCAGTGTTTACCCCCAGTATCATCCTAGCTGCGATTCTGGGCTGGCGGGCATGGCAACAGCAGCCGAGGTAGGAGTTGAGCAGCCACACAAAACACCAAAAGCCCCACAATACCCAACAATACAGGACAGACGATCGCATGGATCTAACCACCTTAAATCTCAAACCCTTAAATTTACTAATTTTCCCCGATTGGAACCAACCAGAAGAATCAGTTTATTTAGAGTTAGAAGAAATGATGAGGAATCTGATCGCTCATCCCGATCGCGATTTCCTGACTCTGTTAATAGATGCCAGCCAAACTTTAGAACAATCCGAATTAGATTGCCATCTAATTATATCAGCAATTGTTCTGAATCTGTTCATGGAAGAAGATTTAGATACGAGCTGCGAACCGGAAATTATTTTATTGGAAAACCTCACTCAAAGTCAGTGGTTGGATATTTTGCCGCAGATTCAATATCGAATTAAGTTAAAAGCAGAAAATCACCAAGCAATAGCCGAGTCAGGAACCGACAAAATCCCTGTAGTGGAACTGAAACAACTTAGCGAAATCGCCCTTGACTCCCAAGCATTAGCGTTGAGAGAATTTGGCAACCAACTCTACCGTCAAGCAAGATACGAAGCAGCCATCAAGCACTATGAAAGGTTTTTAGCATCCCAAACAGGAGATATAGAACTGTATTCTAACTTCAGCCAGTGTTTGAGAAACCTCAACAGAATCGAAGATGCGATCGCACTTCTCGAACAAGGCATTCGCCATTACCCAACAGCCGGACAACTGCACTTTGAAATCATCAAAATTTGCCAGCAAAACGGACGCATTCAGCAAGCTATATCGAGTGCAGAAAGAGCAACGCAAATACTGCCCGATGAATATGTTTTTAAACTTTTAAGACACTTAACACTGCCAATTGTTTACGATACGCCCGATGACATCCAATTTTACCGGGAAAGATATGTCCGAGAATTAGAAACATTAATTCAGCAAACCTCCCTAAATAATCCCCAATCTAAAATTAATGCTTTGCGGGGTTTTGGTAGTTTCACTAATTTTTACCTGGCTTATCAAGCCCACAATGTTGTGGAATCCCAATCCAAATATGCCAATTTAGTTCATCAAATTATGGCGGCAAACTATCCCCAGTGGGTGGAACCGCGACAGATGCCTCCATTGTTGGAAAATGGCAAAATTAGAGTCGGTTATATTTCTAGTTTTTTGCATTCTTACAGCGGCACTTTGTGGCTGACTGGCTGGTTGCGTTATGCCAACACAAAACAATTTGAAATTTACTGTTACTACACGGGTAACGATCCAGATCTAGTTACAGAACAATTTCGCGAATACAGCACAGAATTTCGCCACATTCCTCACAACTTAGAAGCTGTATGCCAACAAATTATTGATGACAAATTGCACATTCTTGTCTTCCCAGAAATTGGCATGGATGCACCAACTATCCAAATAGCAGCTTTGCATCTTGCACCGATACAATGTACGGCGTGGGGACATCCTGTCACCTCTGGTTTACCGACGATTGATTATTTTATTTCCAGCGAATTGATGGAACCAGAAAATGCACGATCGCACTACTCAGAAACCTTAATTAAGTTGCCAAATATTGGGGTTTCCTACCCAAAACCACTCGTGGGAGAATTAAACAATAGTCGCTTGGATTTTGACCTCCGAGAAGATGCAATAATTTACTTTTGCTGCCAAGCTCCTTTCAAATACTTACCGCAATATGATTGTATCTTAGCAGAAATTGCCCGCCGCGTTCCCCAAGCTCAGTTTATTTTTCCGCGCGGCGAACTGTTGCGGAAGCGGCTAAAGCGGGCTTTTGCTGCTGTTAATCTCGACAGCGAAGATTACTGTCTTTTCCGAGCGATTGCAACTCGACAAGAGTATATAGCCATGAACTTTCTTGCCGATGTTTTCTTGGATACTTTCACTTGGTCGGGGGGCAATACGTCTTTGGAGGCGATCGCCTGCAATTTACCTATAGTAACTTGTCCGGGAGAATTTATGCGGGGACTTCATGCAGATAGCTTTCTCAAAATGCTGGGAGTGACAGATACGATCGCACAAAACGAAGCAGCATATATTGAAATTGCTGTCAAGTTAGGTAAAGATTCACAGTGGCGGCGAGATATTGCCGAACGGATGAGTCAGCGACAAGATAATCTGTTTGACGATCGAGTTTGCGTGACTGCGTTAGAGGCTTTTTATCAAGAAGTTGTTCGAGAAAGACTTAAGCAGTTGACAGTTGACAGTTGACAGTTGACAGTTGACAGCGAGGTTTTTCGGATGGGATTTATATCAAGTCCGATCGAATGATGACAATAAAATTAGTTTGTAGTGAGGACTTTAGTCCTGATTCTATGAAGGACTAAAGTCCTCACTACGAACCTTAGATCCGAAACCCTCGAAAATCGCCCTGGGACTTCGTCCGGGGCACCCTACAAGTCATATAATATAGGTTAGGGCGATCGCAACCATACTTGAGGCACTCACCATGATTCAAACCATAACAGAATTAGTGACATTCGATGAATTCATTGACTGGTATCCTGAGAATTCAGGATGTCACTATGAACTACACAATGGAGAAATTGTTGAAATGCCAAAAGCAACAGGCAAACATTCTAAACTTACAGGTTTTCTCATCGCCGATCTCAACTTTGAAATCAGACGGCTACAACTACCCTACTTCATCCCGAAAGAATCCGTCATCAAACCGATGCGCGAGGAATCTGGGTATGAACCAGATATTATTGTACTCAACGAAGAAACCATTGGAAACGAGCCACGATGGGAGAAATCATCAATTATTACAATGGGTTCATCAGTCCCCCTAATCGTAGAAGTAACTAGCACTAATTGGGAGGATGATTATGCTCGCAAATTAGAGGCTTACGAATCAATGGGAATCCACGAATATTGGATTGTAGACTATCTAGGATTGGGCGGGAGACGGTTTATCGGCAATCCCAAGCAACCAACTTTTTCGGTTTACCAACTAATAGATGGGGAATACCAAGTTAAACTGTTTAGAGGGGCTGAGGTGATTGAGTCCCCAACTTTCCCAGAATTGAATCTGACAGCGCAGCAGGTGTTCGCTAAAGGAAATTGAAGAGGCTGGGTTGTAGGAGTATCTTGTAAAGAGGCGATCGCATTTAAGCTATCTTGTAGAGACGCGATTGCAAAAGCGTCTAAAGCAAGGTCGGCAATTCCCCGTTATAATATATAAAAATCGCATGAAGCTAGGACAATGGATCGGCTTATTAGCCCTCATCGCATCTTGTTACATCCTCTGGCAAATCAGGCAAGCCCTACTGCTGCTGTTTGCCGCCATCGTCTTAGCCACGGCGTTAAACAAACTAGCACGCTACTTACAAAAAAAATTGAGACTCAAAAGGTCGATCGCCGTACTGTGCTCAATTAGCTTCTTATTCCTCGTCTTCGTAGGCTTGTTTCTGATAATTGTACCACCCTTTGCCCTGCAATTTCAACAACTTACCCAAAGAGCTCCTCAAGGAATAGCAAGATTAAATGATTGGGTAGATCAAATCGAAACTCGCTTCTCGGGACAACTAGGCCAGCGCCTGCCAAATCTTGATGTTAATGACATTATGCGGCAACTGCAACCTTTATTCAACCAACTCGTTGGCGGTGCAGGAGCATTTGTCGGCAACACATTAGGCGTTATCCTGAGTTTTTTGTTAGTCTTAGTTTTGACCTTGATGACCTTAGCAGATCCCCTATCTTACCGCAAAGCATTTATACAACTATTTCCGTCTTTTTACCGCCGACGAATCGAGGGTATTTTAGACGAATGTGAAATAGCTCTCGGTAGATGGGTCATTGGTGCATTAATTAGCATGAGTGTGATTGCTTTTTTGAGCTTAGTTGGTTTGTCAGTTTTGCAAGTTCCCCTACCATTAGCTCACGCTGTAGTAGCAGGATTTCTTAACTTGATTCCGAATATTGGCCCTACTATCAGCGTCATTCCGCCAATGACGATCGCACTTTTAGACTCTCCCTTAAAATCAGGTTTGGTTCTCATCCTTTACTTCCTAATTCAACAGTTTGAAAGCAACATCCTCACCCCCTACGTCATGGCACAGCAAGTATCATTGCTGCCAGCAGTAACATTAATAGCTCAAGTATTCTTCGCCACCTTTTTTGGATTTTTAGGCTTATTACTAGCCCTCCCCCTCACAGTTGTCGCTCAAGTTTGGATTAGGGAAGCGCTAATTAAAGACATTCTCAACCAGTGGAATGCGAATCCTCAAAGGTTGGCGGCAATTGATTCAGCTATCGACGAAGAATATGAATCTATAGGAGTCACACAAAGCCGAGTGGAAAAGTTACCCGAACACCAACCCGACATCCAAGATGATGCTAAAAATGACGCAAATGAAGTTCCGGGAAATCAGTAATTCAGGTTTGTACTCATTCCGATTCTGGCTTAAATAGAAGTTTATTTTTGAGTCCGCGAAGGCGGACTTTGTTTTTATAGAAGCGATTTCAATCGCCGTCTCATCCCAAATCTGGCTTAAATAGTAGTTTATTTTTAAGTGCGCGAAAGCGGACGTTGTTTTTGTAGAAGCGATTGAAATCGCTGACTTTTATAAATCTCTGTTTTGTATTCTAGCAATCTAAACCGCATCTTGTCCAGCGCCAAAAATCTGTTGCACCGTCAAATTTAATTCTGGAAATGTGGGCGAAACAATCCTATCGCTCCCCCGAAACTGACTAACTTGATACTCGCCATCAACCAAATGGTGAACAAAGAAAGTAGGTTGTTTCGGATTGCCAATATAGCGTCTGCCGCCAAGTCCCAAATAATCCGCAATCCAGTATTCAGAAATACCCAAAGCTTCGTAATCAACCAACTTGTAGCCATAATCATCCCGCCAATTGGTACTGACAACTTCGACAATTAGCCGGACAGAACTACCCATTGTAATGATAGATTCCTTTTTCCATCTCGGTTCGCTGTTCGTCCCTTGTCTGTCCAAAACGATCGCATCCGGTTCGTAACCAGATAGCTCGTTATCAGCTTTGACAACGCATTCCTTGGGAAGGAAGTAGGGAAGTCCTAGTCGTCTGACTTCAAAGTTGAGTTCAGCGACAAGGAAGCCAGCTACTTCTGAATGTTCTCCGGTTGCTTTAGGCATCTCAACAATCGCTCCATTGTGCAGTTCGTAATGCTTTTCGGAATTTTCAGGATACCAGTCAATAAATTCATCGAAGGTGACTGGTTTTAATATCGCTTGAGTCATGGAGCTCGCTCCTTATATTATTTATGTAGGACTTATGCAATCATCCTCAGAAACCCGGTTTCTGACCGTATTTATCGCGATCGAACCCAAGATTTTCGTAGAAACAGGGTTTCTTAGCCTCAGTCTTATTATGATATTATCAGATCCGTTATAATGTCTTCCTTTCATTTTAAATCTAGACCGATCGCCAAAACTGCATTGGCGCGATCGACATTCCATCAAACTAAAATCTAAAAACTAAAATCTAAAATAGTCTTATGAGATCGATCGACGAAATCAACGATAAAATCAGCCAAGGCAAAGCCACAGTCTGGACAATCGAAGAACTCAAAACCAGAGTTAGAGAAACCAGCATTAGCCAAGCAGCAAAAGAAGTCGATGTGATTACCGCCGGCACCTTCGAGCCCATGGAATCCTCCGGCGCCATCATCAACCTCGGCCACACAGATCCCCCGATCAAAATCCGGCAGTGCTGGCTGGACGGCGTTTTAGCCTACTCCGGCTTCGGCGCCGTAGACCTGTACCTCGGAGCCACCCAAGTAGCCGAAGACGGCGAAGAATCGCGGGAACGGGGCGGCGGACACGTCATCGAAGACTTAATCGCCGGCAAACCCGTGCAGTTGCGGGCTTTAGGGCAAGTAACAGACTGCTACCCCCGCGCCTCCTTTGAAACCACGATTACCCGCGATACCATCAACCAGTTTTATTTATTCAATCCCCGGAACGCCTATCAAAACTTTATTGTAGGAGTCAACGGGGGCGATCGCCCGCTGTTCACATACCTCGGCCCCCTGCAACCGAACCTCGGTAACGCCGTCTATTCGAGCCTAGGAGCCATGTCACCCCTGCTCAACGACCCCCACCTCCAACTCATCGGCATCGGCACCAGAATCTTTTTAGGAGGCGCTCAGGGCTACATCACCTGGGAAGGAACCCAACACTTCCCGCTGCAAAAACGGCAGCCCAACGGCACTCCCATCGGCCCAGCCGCCACCCTGGCACTCATCGGCGACGCCAAACAGATGAACTCCAAATGGGTGCGCGGCTGCTACTTCAAAAACTACGGCCCATCTTTGATGCTGGGAGTCGGCATCCCCTTCCCCGTCTTAAACGAAACCGTCGTCGCCAACTGTGCAGTATCAGACAAAAAAATAGTAGCGCCGGTGGTAGATTTCTCTATCCCCCGGCGCGTTCGTCCCACATTCGGTTTAGTTAGTTATGCCCAATTAAAAACTGGTCGCATTCTCATCGAGGGCAAACCTGTGCGGGCCGCCCCGCTGGCGAGTATGTTTCTCTCGCGGCAAGTAGCATTGGAATTGAAGCAGCAAATTGAAACGGGTCAATTTACTCTCACGGCCCCAGTTGCTCCCCTACCAGCCGACAGAGTATTTCTTCCACAAGATTTGTGGGGAGCCCAAGTCAGGATTGAATAAACAATTTTAGATTCTAGATTCTAGATTTTAGATTTTTTTGTGGAGGCACAAGGTCTTAGAAACCGGGTTTCTTGTCCCCGGCGTTGCTTGAAAGCTGAGGTTTGTTGTCAAGAAACTCAGTTTCCGATCCTTGCGAGTGCGTCCAGGATTCTAGATTTTAGATTGAAGCCTTCTGGTGAAAAACTGCACGCATGGGAAACTGATGCACTCACCGAAAATCTAAAATCTAAAATCTAAGAATCTAAAATAGTCTTATTCCTGAACGGGCTTAGGCTTCTTCACAGGCTTAGGAAGAGGTTCCTTGGGGACAGGCGGTGCTGCTGCGGACTTGATAGTAGGACGCCCTACAGGAGTACCGTCACCGCTGGGCCTAGGAGTAAAGGGACGCTTGTTTCCCCCTCCTTTGTAGCCGCCACCGGGCTTACCGCTCCCGGGGGGGAATTTGCGCTTTTTAATCGGCAGGGCGCCAATATTGTTGGCCTGCTCAATCATCAGACTGTCAGCTTGCAATTTGACGTGGAAATCCCAAAAAAACCCGATCGCCTTTGTTCCTACATCCCCCTTGAGTTTCAGCTTAAAAAACTTCATCTTGTCGTCATTCTTGCGAGGAGCTTGCTTGATTTTGACGATGAGATACTTTTCTTCCTCTTGCGATTGTTGATAAATCACCTCGCCTCGAATCGAAAAATAGCCATCTTCAACATCAGGTTCCGAGGGCGGCAAAGATGCAGTCGGTGGTTCGGCGCTAGTCTCAATCTCCCCTGCTTCCTGATTTTCCTCATCAGAGGAAGTTTCTGGAGATTTTTTCAGGGTTTCCGGCTCCCAAACACCCATAATTTGGGCGTGCAAGTTGCCGTCTTCTTGCCTGGTGCGGGGATAGACCACCCAGAGGTGTTCTTGTTCCAGATCCAGGTGATTTTTGACTAAACTCATAACTCTACCCAGCAAAACTGCGTCGATGGCAGTTCCGTCGGCAGCTATCAACATACCTCGGGTGAATTGATCTTCAGATTGGGTGTAGCGGCCCCGCACTAAACCAACAGCTCGGTACTGTCTGGGTTCGCTGGGAGGGGGAATGGGATGTTGGCGCATGACAGAGGGTATGTCATCATCATCGACCTGAGTTTCGTTAGTGGGAGGCTTGGGGGTTGGGGTAGGTGCGACTGTGAGTTCAGTTGTCTTACCAGCAGATTCCGCAGGCGCTGCTGGCTCCGAGAGCGCAGGAGCATCGCTGGGCTTTGGCTTTGTTTTGTCCTCATCGGGGGCAGAACTGTAGCGTGGTCGTTGCAGCGTATCCTTTGGCGCTGGGGCGTCCGTTGGCGCTGGGGCGTCCGTTGGCGCTGGGGCGTCCGTTGTCGCTGGGGCGTCCGTTGTCGCTGGGGCGTCCGTTGTCGCTGGGGCGTCCGTTGGCGCTGGTGGTTGCTTTTGATCGACAGGTGCAGCCGATGCCGAAGACACGGGACTTTCGTCTGGTGTGTCGGGCACGGAGGCTGTAACTGCGGGCTGATTCACGGCGGGCTCGGTAGGCTGAGCCTTGCGAGCAGAAGTAGATTTGGACGATTTGGAAGACCGGTTGGGAGAGGGGTTCATAAAAACTCCTTGCAGCGGAGACACATCCCTTGAGGGAAATTAGGAATAAACTGAAGAAACTGATTTAAAAACTACTAGCACCCGACTTGAGGCTTGCGCCGGAAAGTTGGGTTTTGACCCGTCAACGCCAACTTTCTAGTGCGCTGCGAGGGATCCCGGATTTGCTGGCTGCTCTAATCCTTGTTGGCAAAGAGTTTGAGAGTTGCTAACCCAAGAATCGATCGATCGCCCGAAAGCTGGCGTTGCTGGCTAATAGCGTTTAGGATATTCAGATACTTCAAGTCCGGACAATCTAGGATATATCCCGACATAGCGTGTTGAATACCTGAGCATCCAACCCGGCAATATCTCGCAATGATTTGAGGAAAATCCCCAAAGCGCCGTTCCAATCTCTCTGGAGTAGCTTGCCTATTTTACTTAATCCAATTACCTAACGGACTGATCCGCCATATTTTCGGTAATTTTGAGCTTGACCGCACTCTTATTGGACGAAAGCCACATTCCTTGGGGCTGCGGGTCTTTGTGTCCAAAATAGTTTGGCTAGCGTGGAGTTGCGGGTCTGTTACCATATTAGCTGCAAGCAAAAGACTGGTTTGTGAATTGGGACTTTGAACTTAAGAACTTTTATGGTTGCATAGATCTGGTTAAATCGCAGACGCCCCTAGGCGATGGGTTGATTCTTAGAAAATAGTAGATTTTAAGTTGGGATAGTTGAATTATGGAAAAAGCAAACAAGGGTCGCGGGTTGATTACTGTCGTGGTAGTGCTTGCGCTCATCGCTTTTGTGGGATTTTCTCTGGTTCCAATTTTGGACAGTATTCTCAAGGGCACTCAAGCGCAAAGTCGATCGACTCCAACGCCAACTCAGACAGCCGCATCTAACGAGAAGCAATCGCAGTTGCTGCAAGATCAGGTGAGGGGGTATGAATTGGTTTTGCAGCGGGAACCTGACAATGTAACGGCTTTGCGGGGACTTTTGCAGGTACGGCTGGAGTTGATCGGACAAGGAGTGGGGGCGATCAAGGATGTGGTGCCGACTTTGGAAAAGTTGGCTAAACTGAATCCTGAAACTACGGAATACGGGATTTTGCTGGCTCAGGCGAAGGAACGCACGGGCGATCGCGAAGGGGCTGCTGGGGCCTATCGATCGATTTTAGCGTCTAAGCCTGGGGAAATTAAGGCTTTGCAGGGGTTGGTGAATTTGCTGTTGGTGCAGCAACGGCCCGAAGCTGCGATCGGACTGCTGCAAGATACGCTGAAGGCTGCTCCGGCGCAGAATCAGGCGAAACCGGGAAGTATTGATGTCACTTCAGTGCAGTTGATTTTGGGACAGGTTTATGCGGTGCAGAAGCGCTACCCAGAGGCGATCGCAATTTACGACGAATCGGCTAAGGCGAATCCAAAAGATTTTCGTCCGATTTTAGCTCATGCGATCGTGTTGAAGGAACAGGGCAAAACAGACGAAGCAAAAACGCTGTTTGATAAAGCGACTGAGTTAGCTCCACCTAACTATAAAGACCAAATTAATCAGTTAGCTAGCGGCACTCCTTCGCCTTCTCCTGCGGCAGAAAAAGCGAGTCCGGATCCTGCTGCTTCTCCCAGTCCAGAACCGTCAATTTCTCCCAGTCCAGAAGGTGCGCTACCGAAACCTTAAGGAAAGTTTTGAGTGAAAGACTTTCGAGTTTTAAGTTAAATATTTTTTAACTTAAAACTCGAAAATTATTGTTTTATTCCGAATTACAGATTAGGTCATGTCCCGGAAAATAACGATTATAAGGTTCGTAGTGAGGACTTCAGTCCTATGAAATTGATGCGGACTAAAGCCCTCACTACGAACCTAGGATTATAAGGTTTGTAGTGAGGACTTCAGTCCTATGAAATTGATGCGGACTAAAGCCCTCACTACGAACCTAGGTATCCGCTCAATAACTCGCGGTAGACTACTGCTTTTGGAAGGATTTTGCGATGTTTGACGCTCATCATTGAGCGATTTACCCCGATTTATTGAGCGGATACGAACCTAGGATTATAAGGTTTGTAGTGAGGACTTCAGTCCTATGAAATTGATGCGGACTGAAGTCCTCACTACGAACCTAGGATTATAAGGTTTGTAGTGAGGACTTCAGTCCTATGAAATTGATGCGGACTGAAGTCCTCACTACGAACCTAGGACATGATATTATAAATTAAGTCAGACCTCGGAGGGAATTATGACCCAAAGCGTTGACCGCGTTGTTCTACCTCCTGCTTTTCCCGACCACACTCAATTACCAGAGTCGGATGGTACTTTTGTGAAAAATTTCCAGGAGCATCCACAAAGTTTAATTTTAACAGATTCGATCGGCCCGATTTTGCAGCAGCGGCATCCTGACGGACAATATGCGATCGGTCAAGACTGCGGCATCTATTGGCGAGAAACCGAGCCACCGGAAAAAGGTGCAGAAGCTCCTGATTGGTTTTACGTTCCCAATGTACCTCCTAATTTAGACGGTCAAATTCGGCGTTCCTACGTGCTGTGGCGCGAACACATAGCACCGTTAATTGCGTTGGAATTTGCTAGCGGGAATGGCGATGAAGAGCGCGATCGCACTCCGTTGTCTCGCACCGAAGAAGGGGTAATCACGAAACCGGGCAAGTTTTGGGCTTACGAGCGGGTGATGCGAATTCCCTATTACGGCATCTATGAAATTAACAGTGGCAGATTAGAAGTTTATCGGTTGATTGACGGGTATTATCAACTGTTAGAACTTAACGATCGGGGACATTTTCCGATCGCACCTTTAGGCGTAGAATTGGGACTTTGGCAAGGCAGTTATCAGAATCAAACCATGCTTTGGCTGCGTTGGTGGGATGAGGAAGGTAATTTGCTGTTGATTGGCGATGAAAGAGCTCAATTGGAGAGATTGCGAGGGGAACAACAACGGGAAAGAGCCGAACAAGAAAGATTGCGAGCCGAACAAGAAAGGCTGCGAGCCGAACAAGAAAGGCTGCGAGCTGACAGTGCAGAGCAGGCACGACAAGCTGAAGCTCAGGCAAGAAGGGCTGCAATTCCCCGGTTGTTGGGAATGGGTTTGAGTGCCGAACAGGTGGCGGAGGCGTTAGGTTTATCGGTCGAGGAAGTTACGGAGGATGGTGGAGAGTGAGATAGTGGGGGGGAAATTGGGGAAAAGGGCGATCGATCTTAATAGACTTCATCGTGGGAACCCATTTTGAGCAATAAAATCGCTTCCTCTTCATCTTCTGGATCGGTGACAAACTCAAATAAAATCCGATAATCATAGTCTATTGAACATGACCAGATACCCGATAAATCTCCCGCCAGTTTGTGAGTTCGCAAGCTAGGGTGAAAGCAGTCTTCAGACAACAGTTGTATGGTTGCTTCAATTAAAGGGCGAAGCTGAGGATTTTTACGAACTAACTTCTTGAAAGTACGAATAGATTTGGGAGTCCAACCAATTTTCATCAATCATCCAACTCCGCCATAAAATCGGCTACCGAGCCAAATTTAACATTTCCCTCAGCATACTCTTGACGAACTTCTGCCACTTCCTTTAGTAATTCATTTCGTCGCTGTTGTCGCAGGCGATTCTGAATAATATCTAGAAGCATGGCTTGATCTTCTAATGATAAAATTTCTACAGCTTCAAGAGCTTGCTGGAATTGAGATGTCTCTGTCGTTTTACTCATATTTATTGTTCAGTAACTTACCAGATTATTTTCATTTCAACCAAGGGTGAACTTTTTTTTGAACATATCTTCCCAATGGTATCCCTAGAATAAAAAAAATAACCACAAACTCTTGGTTTGTGTTGCCGAAAACAGCAAAGAAAACCATTGATAATAGACAAAACCAGAGAATCCAAAAAGCTATTCCACAAATACAACCATCTACTTCACGAAACAGAAAAAATGTAGACTTTTGTGCAGGTTGTGATGGCGCTATTTCTGGAAATGTAAAGCTTCTGGATTCCCGTTCTCCACGACGATATTTTGCTTCATGTTCTTCTTTTTTACGCTTATGTTCTTCCCATGAAAGCCATGCCATAAATACACTTGCACAAGCTGCGATAGCTTCCCACATAAATACTGCCTCTTCAGAACCACAATATTTTTTATTAATTTTAGCCAAATTTATCATATCTTAGCATTTTTCACTTCTGCTGTGTGTAAGATTTTCCTTGTTCCCAAGTTCAGCGCGAGAACAAGGATTTCAAACTAGCTTCTAGTATTTACGTTCCTGCGGCTCAAACATCGTAATCGCCACCGGCATATAAGCCAAATCAATCCCCGCAGGCGAATAATACGCCAGCGTATGCTTCAAGAAATTCCCATCATCGCGATCTGCAAAATCTTCCCGCGAATGAGCACCCCGACTTTCCTGCCGGTTCAAAGCCGAAGTTAAAATCATTTTTCCCACGATTATCAAACTCCGCAATTCCAAAGCTTCCACAATTTCCGTATTCCAAGATTTACCCTTGTCATCCAAGTAAACTTCTTGATATTGTTTTTCCAATTCCTCCAATTTATGCAAACCTTCCTGCATCAATTCGGCGCTGCGAAATACTCCGCAATACTCAGTCATCGTATCTTGGAACTTTTGCCTAATTTGGTTAATTCGGTATTGTCCGGGACGGTCTACAAGTGCTTGAATTTGCTCTTGGGTTTCCTGAATATAACGCTGTTCGTCTACTGCGGGCAACTTGCGATTTTGGACGAATTGTGCTATTGTTGCGCCAGTAACTTTGCCGTAAACTACGCATTCTAAAAGCGAATTGCTGCCCAAACGGTTCGCACCGTGAACAGAGACGCAAGCTGCTTCGCCGGCCGCAAAGAAACCGTCTACCAAAGTGTCAGCACTGCTGCGAACTTGTCCGCCAATATTAGTTGGAATTCCCCCCATTGAATAGTGAGCCGTAGGACGCACGGGCATGGGCTGGTCTACGGCATCAATTCCTAGCAAGCGGTGCGCTTCTTCCCAAGCAAAAGGTATTTTGCTCATGATTTTTTCGCGTCCCATGTGCCGCAAATCGAGGTAAATAAATGGGCCGCCTGCACTACCATCGAGATTAATGCCTCTACCTGCACGAATTTCTAAGGAAATCGATCGCGATGTAATGTCCCTGGGCGCTAATTCCATCCGCGACGGGGCATAATTCGCCATAAATCGATCGCCCTCGGAATTAATCAAATAAGCCCCTTCACCCCGCACAGCCTCCGAAATCAACACTCCCACCGGATACAAACCCGTCGGGTGAAACTGCACAAACTCCATATCTTCCAGCGGCAATCCCGCCATCGCCGCCATCGCCAAACCGTCCCCAGTCGAGGCGTAATCGTTCGAGGTTGTGTTGTAAACTCGGCCGTAACCCCCCGTAGCAAACATCACCGCCTTCGCGCGCACGACGGCAATTTCGCCGTCTATTAGGTTAAACATAACTACGCCCTTGGCTTGGCCTGCTTCCAAAATCAGGCGGGTGACATACCACTCTTGATAGATGTGAACTCCGTAACGGCGGAGATTGTTGACTAATTCGTGGAGGATGGCGTGACCGGTTTTGTCGGCGGCGTAGCAGGTGCGGCGGTGGGAATGTCCGCCAAAAGCGCGCTGGGCAATTCTGCCGTCACTTAGGCGCGAGAAGAGGACTCCCATGTGTTCTAAATCGATGATGACACCGGGCGCTTCGCGGGTGAGGATTTCTACGGCGTCTTGGTCGGCTAAATAGTCTGAACCTTTTACTGTGTCAAAGGCGTGGGCTTTCCAACTGTCATCTGGATCGACATTTTGGAGGCTGGAGGCCATGCCGCCTTGGGCGGCGACAGAGTGCGATCGAATCGGGTGAGTTTTGGCAACAACTGCTACCTTTAAACTGGGATCGGTCCGAGCAATTTCTACGGCTGCGCGGCAACCTGCTAAACCGCCGCCTACAATGATTACGTCGTGTTCTAGCATTTTTTGTTAATTATTTTTAGTGTTCTGCTCAACTTATCGTGACCCAAAAAAAAACTTCCTACCAAAACATCGGGAAGTTTTTTAACTTTTGATTTCAATCGAAAATCAAAATCTCAAATTTCAAATTGAACTAGCCGACGCTTTCGACAGACCTCTGATGGGACTGATTTCCCGTTGCAGAAGGCTGATCTTCGGTGGCGGGGTCTACAGAAAGCACTTCAATGTTATTGAGTAGAGTTGTCACGAAAGCAAACAGCAAGAATGGCAGAGACAGCACTAAAATCAAGCCAACTGTAGCCAAGGCGTAGATTTGGCGGGCGCTGCTCCAGAGGGCGAGTGCGGACGCTAGACTCAGGAAGATGACTATCAGCCAAACAATAATTTGACCGTAAATGTCACCAAAGGTGAGGGTACATTTAAGGCGATAGTTGTGAATGTTATCCATTGATGCCTCGGGTGATTGCTATTACGACTTGTCGAAAAATACTTTGACAGTGCGTCTAATGCCCACTGTAGAATTTATAATTTTAGCTGCTATAACTTGGTTTTGGCGGTGTTTTAAACATTTTTATAGAAGTCTGCAACAAGACTTTATAAAATTTTACTTCGGGCTGGGAAATTCTAGCAAACCAGACTTAGGCACTCCGACAAAGAAACTGGGTTTTTTACTGTTTTGGCGCCTGTAACGAGTCTTTTCGCAAAAACCTCTGATCCCCGTGCGTGCAGGACTACGACAGAAAGGTACAAGGGGAAAGTCTACTTTTTGACCGATCGCGATTTTTGTAAAGTAATGTTAAGCTGCATGGGTATGGAATCAACCTTTATAGCGTTTTACCTGTGTTTTAGCCCATGTCTTCCGATCGCACATTAATGATTTCGCGCTGTTTCCTGGCTGGTGTGGGAACGCAGATGTTTGTACACCACCAGCAGCGGATTCCGCAAGAAAGTCCGGTACTGGTGGTGAGCAATCACCGCAGTTTCTTAGATCCTTTGGTGCTGACAGCGGGTTTGGGTCGATCGATCCGGTTTGCTTGCCATCACTACATGGGTCAAGTTCCGGTGATTCGGGAACTTGTCACGAGTTTTGGGGCTTTCCCCTTGGAAGCACCGGAGCACCGACAGCAACATTTTTTCGCTCAAGCGACGGCGCTGCTACAAGACAGGGAGATGGTGGGGGTGTTTCCTGAGGGTGCAGAACCGATGGTGAACTTTACTCAACCCAATACCATCGGGAAGTTTCAGCGGGGATTTGCTCATTTGGCTTTGCGGGCGCCGGTGCGGGATTTGGTGGTGTTGCCGGTGGCGATTGCTTCGATGGAGGAAAAGTCGGTGCGATCGGGTTTACCGCTGAAGTTGCTGAGTTTGTTCGATCCTTCAGAACCGTTGTTCGATCGCGCTGGGTGGCATCCTGTGATAGTTTATCAACGAGTTAATGTTTTAATCGGCCGCCCTTACTGGATTACAGTCGATCGACAGCAGCAGTATCGAGGCAAAAAAGCCAAAGCAGTTGTGGCTGAACTTACAGAGCACTGTCAGGGGGAAATTGCCCAATTACTCGATCGAGGGTGTTTTTGATTCAGTTGACAGTTGACAGTTGACAGTTGACAGTTGACTGTTACCTCTACCCTTAAGTCCGAGGATTGGAGGAATGAATCGTCTGATTTTAATTTTTACGCCAAAGCCAGAGGCTTTAAACCAATTATTTCTGGTAAAGAAGTCATTAGCCATCTGTCAAAAAGAGCAATAAATTACCAATTACCAATTACCAATTACTAATTACCAGATTAAGTTTAATCATGCCAACTGCTAACAACAAGGTTCGTTTTCTGAGTCCGAAACCGCCAAAATCCGATCGCCCTTTATTTGTATTTCTGCCCGGTATGGACGGGGGCGGTTTGCTGCTGCGATCGCAAATTCCTAAATTAGCTCCGCATTTCGACATTCGCTGCTTAGCTATACCCGCCGACGACATGGCTAGCTGGGAGGTACTGGTTAAGGAAACAATTGCCTTAATTGAAGCAGAAAAGAAAGGCAATCAGCGACCAGTTTATCTGTGCGGCGAGTCATTTGGAGGATGTTTAGCGATCAAAGTTGTTTTAGAAGCTCCCCAATTGTGCGATCGACTAATTTTAGTTAATCCAGCTTCTTCATTCCGACAACAGCCTTGGGTGCAGTGGGGTTCTCACCTGACTCAGTGGCTGCCGGCGAATCTTTATCCGCTATCGGTAATCGGTCTGTTGCCGATATTAGCATCCTTAGGAAAGATTGGGCGGGACGAGCGGCGAGCTTTGCTGGAAGCGATGCAAGCGGTACCGCAACACACGTCTGTGTGGAGATTGGCGTTAGTGCGATCGTTCAATGTTGATGAAAATCAGTTGCGTGCGATCGAACAGCCGACGTTAGTAATTGCTAGCGGAGCCGATCGGCTGCTGCCTTCTATGGCAGAAGGGAAGCTTTTAGTCAAGGTAATTCCGAATGCTGAAATGGTGATGCTGGCTAATAGCGGTCATGCTTGTTTGTTGGAAACAGATGTTGACCTTTACGCAATTATCCAAGGTCGCAATTTTTTGGCAGAATCCACCGAAAATCTGTCATTAGTTAGCAGTCATTAGTCATTAGTTATGGGGCATTGGGCATGGGGCATTGGGCATTGGGTAATATCGTGTCGGGTCGATTGACCGCAATAAGTAAGGAACGCACGTGTGGACTTTAGTCCGCAGTATGTTGCGGACTAAAGTCCACACTACAAACTGTTTTTGTGATGGTAATCGACAGGATGTGATATAATTGGGAATTGGTTGTTATTGGCTAGTGATAATTTCCAATTCCCTATGCGGGCTAATTTCTTATGCCCTATGCCCAATCCCCAATTAACTAATTAAGATTTAGCCATTTTTGAGCATTAAGCCGCTGGACGACACCAAAGACCATGAGGTCTAGGGTAATCTTGCGCTCGTCTATCAAAAAAGGCTCTAAAGTGCTGGTTTTTGTGTTATTTTCAGCGCAGGAAAATGCTCTTTGACTTTGAATATCTTCTTGAGGAAAATACAAGTTAAATTGGCGTTGACCTTCTTGAAATTTACCAATTACCTGCCAGCAATCTCCGGCGGAACTCATGCCAGCAACGGGGAGTTTTTGCTTGGTCAAACTCACATCTAAATCCTTAACGCCCTGTTTAGTTAAAGCAGTTTGCAAGGCGGGCAAATAATCTTGTTGAATAAATTCCGCAAAGGGCTTGTCTTCAACAGCGGGTGCTTTTTCCTTTTTAGCTTTAGCTGGAGGCTTATCGCCGTCAGCGGCCTTGGCTGCGGCCTTTTTAGCTGCCGCAGGGGGCTTGTTAGTGCTGGGAAGATCTGTTGTCTGGGGTGTATCGGAACTCGCACTGGGAGTTTCGGATTCGCCAGCGGTAGGATTTTGCGGTTCTTCTGGCATTGACGGTTCCTTGTAAAAGTTATTGGTACAGGAGTCAGCAGTCATTAGTCGCAGTCAGCAGACTCACGATCGCTCTTGGGGACGATCGCACGCTGTAACCAAGAACTAATGACTAATGACTGAGGACTATGATTATTCTAAATCTCAGCGACAGCTCGTTCAATCAAACGGCGGGCGAGAGTTTGAACGCCCGTGTGTTCGTAGTAATTGGTAGTCATGTCGAGGAAAGCGCCCACGTAGTCCACCTTATCGGCAGAAATTTCGACAAAACTCTGCAAGTTGCCGAGGACGTTTTCGGGAGTCAAACCTCGATCGCTCACAAAAGAGCCCATCCAGCCGGAAACCGAGCTAAAGCTTTCGCCGATAAAGCCGAGTTGGCCTGCGGGATTACCACCAGGAATCATAGAGCCGATCGACTTAAACGCCGGATTGTCTTGCATATCGCTGGGGGACAGCTTGGCAATCCAATCCTGAGTCATCAGGATAAAGTCTGGGCCCAGGGGAATCAAACCATCAAAACAAACCAAAGCAGCCATCCGCATCAGGGATTCACCGCCGTAGTCGCCCAAAGCCCCGGCAAAATCGCCGATGCTGTCGCCAGGAATGCCGTTAATTTGGCAAAAAGCGAGCAATTCAGTGACTAACTTTAGAGAAAGGTCGATCGTCTGAGCTTTTTCAGGCTTGGGGGTGAGATTTCCCAGCACGGACAAAAACGGCACATTTTGGGCGACTTTGTTGGCGAGGGCTGCTGTACCGAGGGCGCTAGAGGCACTGTCGATCGTTTGGTAAAGCCACAGAGCGCGCTGGTAGCCTTCCGATTTATCGTTGTAGAGGGTGATAGCACGATCGCCAATTTGCTGGATCATATCTTCGTCAGTTTCCCCAGTAACTGTACGAATCGTATTTTCAAAGCCAACTAAATTGTTCCACTCACCTGGAACCACAAAGTCAAGCGCTCGTAGGGCTTTGACAGTCATGTTGTCTTTAGGAAGTTGATCGACTAATTCAAAGACTGTTTTGCTCACAAAAAACTCCTTGTTGAACAGAAATCAAAGGTATTACTTTTGGTAGGTGGCAAGAACTTCACAGTCTGATTCTGGCAGACTTAGTTTTGATAGCACCAGAGCTAGAGTCCGGCGAGAAGTTCGATCTGAGACACTGCTATTTCACACTAGCAAGACCGCTCAGATTAAATTTTGACAGCCAAGCTTCGCGTTCGCTAGCGGTAAAAGAGGGATCGCGGGATTGAACTTTCACCTGATAGCGGTTTGCCACTAAAACAGCAGTGATGTTAGAACCCTGACTGACGGCGGGATAGCCGCTAATTTGCTTGGTACTTTCCTTAAATTTTTCCCCAGCGGTGGGGTTGCCGGCGATGTCATTAATCGAAAGCACCGCGACATTTTTGCCGCCTTTGTTTAGTTTAGCTTCAGCAAAACCGGATTTTTCTTGAGCGAAAACGCGATCGAATCCGCCGCCAGCAGAAGGGAAGTATTTATTTAATTTGCCACCTGCAACTGCCTTTTTGGGGAGGTTTTGACTTTGAGCAGTTGATTTGTCAGCATTTGTCTGCTTGGTTTTAGCAGGTTTTTGGGTGCTTTCCTCCTGGGCTTTGTCCCAGCGGGATGGGGGCTGAGTCTGACTGCAGGAAGTCACGAGCAGCAGTACCGAGATCAGGAATGGAGCTAAGATTCGGCGTGCGGGGGGAAATTGCATTGCTCTCTCCTCATTAGTAGGTTTCCTTGACACTCCCCGACCTAAAGGTACGAGGATTCTTAAGACTTTTGGGTCAAAATATCCCTATTGCTAGGGTTCCCAGGCTGACCACGTTTGCACAAAAGAGTGCGCAGTCATATCTCCTCAAAAATGTTTTGGGCGTAGACTTTCCCACCGGGAGGGGGTAGGTTTTTACATCTTGTCTGATGTGGTTATTCTACCATATTCATTTGTGGAGATGGATTTGTCATTGTACTTAACAATGGTAAAAAGCCGTCCTGAAAGGACGGGGTTTTTAACCCAATTTTCTGATAACAAGTGTGGCTCACGATTTACCAATTTGTCTTCCCCCAGCGAGTGATTTGTGTTCTTTGCCAAAAAATCCTCTGCCCGCAGGCAGAGGATTTTTTGCAATTGCGAGTTTTGAAGGAAGAAGAAAGAAAGATTGCTCCACAGATCAATTCTGGGGATGGGGTAAAAGAAACTAAGTTTTTTGATTGCCAGCAATCTCAAAACAATTTTCGCTGATTTTCCCTAGATTTATCTAGAGGTTTCAGAGAAATTGTCCGTCAATCATGTTATTTCGGCATTCCAACTTAGCTCTTGCTTTGTGGGTAAAGCTCAGGCGTCGCTTTCAATGTGAATAAACAACAAACCCATTACCACAACCGGCATCAGCCAGCAAACTACCGGAATCAAAATCCAAGGCAAGAAAGAAGCAGCGTAGGAACCTGTCATATCAAATTCTCCAAACTAAAGTTAGTGCGTTCCAACAGGGATATTTGGGAGTGGAGTCTAATTGTTGACTAAACCCCGGAAAATGGCATCAATGCCGTTAAAGTTTTCGAGTAAGAAGTAGGCAGCAAAGACGCCGCTCATCCCGCCAATGAAGAAACCAGCAGTGAGCTGGCTCCAGCCTTCGCCGGTTTTCAGGGCTTCGGGAGTCATGGGATTGGCGCTTGGGTAGCTGCTATTGTCATTTTTGAAAGAGACTAAACCGTAGGCAGACATACCTGTTGTGCCGAGCAGAACTAAGACGAGGGCTGTAATTAATCCGCCGAGATTAGCTGCTTCTGGATAATCCCGCAGTGGGCCTAAGACGATTTGGGGGCCGACAAGGAAATAACCGTGTGCCAAACCGATTTCTAAACCTCGAACTAGGGGTGAGAGTCCTTTGCGGTAGGCGGGCAAATTCCCAATGAATGCTTGTGTGAAATCAGAAGCACTGATGGGAGTTGCGAGATGACCCGTGAAGGGGTCGCCGTTAAAGGGTTTAATAAGCTCTGCATCTCTGGGATCGGCCATATTCTCTTTTTCCTCGCTGTGCGTAAAAATTGAGGCGTTCAAGTCATATTTTACGCAGGGACGTGTTTCCTATTTGCATAATTGGCTGCTAGCTTTAGAAAAGTTCACTATTCTTTAGTTTTGGGAAGAATTTTTCTTTTGTCTCCTATACCAGAAAGCGAGTCGATCGGGCGACACTCCGAAAAAATAAGCAATAATTACTATTTGATTGATGGCGGTGGTTTTGAGTACCCCAAGCTGCTGCCAGCGGCGGGCGGATGTCAGGACTTGTTGGGGTACGATTTGGATGCGGCCTTGTGTTTTCAACCTCCGCAGGAATTCAAAGTCTTCCATAAGGGGCAAGTCAGGAAAACCGCCGATTTTGTCAAAGGTAGATGAATAAAGAAAAATGGCTTGATCGCCGTAGGGCATTTGCAAAAAGTGCGATCGGCAGTTTACCCCTATTTCTACCAGCCGCAGAGAGAGCGTACCGGCATCAATCTTGAGTTGAAAGGCCCCGGCGACTGTTTGGGGTTTGGCTAGTGCAAGGCGTGCGCCAGAGTCGTAGCCGGGAGGCAAAAGAGTGTCTGCGTGGAGAAACAGCAGAATATCTCCAGTAGCCGAGGCCGCACCTGCATTCATTTGAGTGGCGCGGCCTTGGCTACTGGAGACAACTCGGACGCCCAAAGATGTTGCTATTTCTGCGGTACCGTCGTTGCTGCCGCCATCGGCGACGATAATTTCGACATTTTTGGCATTTTGGGCGGTGGAGATGACTGAGGCAATTATAGCTGCTTCGTTTAAGACAGGAATGATAATGGAAATTTTGAGATTGAGATTTTCGGGCGGCATAGAGAATCGATCACCGCTGGAGAGAGAGAGGGCGGGTTTTGTACAAAGCTTATCTGTTATTTCAACAGGTAGCGACAGTTTGATGGCTGACACATGGGGCGGATAGAAACCGGGTTTCTACGAATTTTACTTTCTGGTCACGATAAATATACGAAGAAACCGGGTTTCACTCTTGTCGCAAAGTGCGATCGCGAACTTGCCTTTTGAGTTCCGCGTCTGATAACCCTTGATTTCCCGCAGGTAATTCCTGTGTCTGGCAAGCGTTGCCCTCGTTCTCGATCGCCCTGAAACCCTGATTCTAAGATTGACAATCAAAAACTGTCCCTAGTTTGATTATTTACTAATTTATTTGCTTTTATTTGCTAATTTTTGGCTTTTTCTCGCGCTTGCGACTATTGTCGCAAGCGCTGTCTAACCGCTGCATTTGGTTAGACAAATACAATTACTATATTATGACCTTGTGGTTTCACAATCAAGTATTATTTATAAATAAAAGATCAGAATTTCTGATCGATCGGATCGCATGAATATAGTTTATTTATTTAAAATACTAAGATCTAAACGAAGTAAATCCTCCGGTAAATCGATATCGGCAAGAGTGGGAAGATAAGCAATATTGAGGTCGAGGTTTTGGGCGATCGCCCGCGTAGAAGCAAATACCTCACTGGTTCCCCACTTAATTCCGTTGAACAATTCCGGTATCGATCGGCGCAGCCCGATCAGATAATAACCTCCGTCTGTTGCCGGGCCTAAAACTAAATCGTGCTGGCTCAGTTTGTCAAAAGCTTGTGCCATGATTTCTACTTTCAGAGCGGGACAATCAGTTCCTATAATTACAGCTTTGTCAACCCCTGAATTAAAAGATTGCTGAAACGCTGCTGTCATTTTTGCACCCAAATCGCCTTCTATTTGATTTTGATAAATAATATCTGTTCCCAACCATTCTTGCATCTGTTGCTGGCTGCCGCCTGTGTAGTGAATTTCAACTGATAATCGCCCGGAGTTTTGGAGGGAGAGGGAGAGGGCGCGGGCGATCGCCTTTTGTGCCATCAAGCGGTGCAGGTTGGCAGCACCTGTTTTTCCTAGCACAGGAATTAGTCGAGTTTTGGCTTTGCCCGGTTCAGGATAGCGGGTAAAAACAATCAGTTTTTCGGAAATCATACAATGTTAGATGTTAGATTTGGGAATGATTTATGAGTTAAGGATTTGGAGTTAGTCCGCCAACTCCAAGTCTGCTAGCGCATTCTTACTTGAATGACCTCTGGAGCATCTCTGTTTTGCATTTATAGTGCGAGATTAAGATATCGCGAGTTGTACAATACGCTAACTCTTAAGCTCGCATTTAAACAAAGAAATGCTTTTTACAAAAATTAGATTTCCCCAATTGCCTCAGTGTTTAATACAATAGGAAACAGCCAATGAATGCACATCAATGCTAATATTTTCTGGGTGGGAGATCTGCTGGTGGAAAAGAGACCTATTGTATCAGTCTTTGATTGATACATAAACGGCATATCTCAGACATACAAACACATATAAAGGCAGATAAACGCAGATAATTTCAGGGTGTTTCCGATTTTTGCAAGAGGTATAATGGAGTCTGTAAGTCAGAGGGTCTTTTGTCAAGTGCCTCCGATTGCGATTAAAAAAGTTGGTAGTAAAAACGAATAATTCTAGTAATTGATGCGGACTAAAGTCCTCACTACTAACCTGATGCGGACTAAAGTCCTCACTACTAACCTGATTGACAATTATTTATTGATTTTTAGCTCATTTCTAGCATTCGCTGGATGGGTCGCAAGGCTGCTTGTTGCAGATCTTGAGACATGGTAATTTCGGGGGTTTGATTTTTCATGGCTAGATATAGTTTTTCCAAAGTATTTAATCTCATGTGCGGGCATTCGTTGCAAGCACAGGTATTATTGTTAGGAGGAGCGGGAATAAAGCGTTTGTGCGGTGTTTGCTTTTTCATTTGGTGAATGATTCCCGGTTCGGTGGCGACAATAAAAGCTTGGCGATCGCTGGATTGAGAATATTTGAGCAAAGCGGTGGTTGAGCCGATATAATTGGCGTGGCGAAGTACGGGAGGTTCGCATTCTGGATGGGCTATGATTTCGGCTTCGGGATTTTCGATTTTGAGTTGAACTATCTTTTTTTCTGAGAAGTTTTCGTGGACGATGCAGGCTCCTTGCCAGAGTTCCATGTGTCTGCCACTTTGTTCGATGACGTAGCGGCCGAGATTGCGATCGGGCCCGAAAATTATCGGCTGGTTTTTGGGAATTTGGTTGACAATTTTGACGGCGTTGGAGCTGGTGCAGATTATGTCGCTCATTGCCTTGATTTGGGCGGTGCAGTTAATGTAGGAAATAACTACATGATCTGGGCGATCGGCTTTGAAAGCTGCAAAGGCTTCGGGCGGGCAACTGTCGGCGAGGGAACACCCTGCATTTAAGTCGGGTAGCAATACTAATTTGTCGGGATTGAGGATTTTTGCGGTTTCCGCCATGAAATGAACTCCGGCAAAAACTATGACATCGGCGTTGGTGTTGGCTGCTTTGCGAGCAAGTTCGAGGGAGTCGCCAATGAAGTCTGCGATGTCTTGAATGTCGGAGTCTTGGTAGTAGTGGGCGAGAATGACGGCGTTTAACTCTTGTTTGAGGGCGTTAATTGCTGCGAACAAGTCGTCGGGCAGTCTGGTTTGGGTCAAGTTTTGAGCAGGTGCGGTGCTAAACACGGTTAAAATATTCCGGGGAAGGTGGCGGCTGGACTTAATATTTTGAATTATAGTTGAATTCACCAAAAACTGTGGTAAGCGGGTGGTTGGGTTGACATAATCTTAAATCTCAAATTTCAAATCTAAAATTGGCTGGGGGAGAGTGCAAAAAGTCTACAGTGAACTAAGAAGGGGCTAGGGATCGATCGCGCATGACAAATCAAATGAATGAGACTAAATCTATCAAAATTGCGGTGGTGGGGGACGTTCACGATTGCTGGGAAGCGGAAGACGGCGAGGCCCTGAAGCATCTTGGCGTTGATTTGGCCCTGTTTGTGGGGGATTTTGGGAATGAGTCGGTGGAGGTGGTACGGGCGATCGCATCTTTGGACATTCCGAAAGCAGTAGTATTTGGGAACCACGACGCTTGGTATACGGCGACGGAGTGGGGCCGCAGTCAGTGTCCTTACGATCGCACCGTTGAGAATCGGGTAAAACAGCAGTTAGATTTAATGGGAGAAGCCCACGTCGGTTATGGGAAAAAGGATTTTCCTGAATTGGATATAACCGTGGTGGGAAGCCGCCCGTTTACTTGGGGGGGTTCGGAGTGGAAGTACAACGATTTTTATTCGGAGTGGTTTGGCGTAGAAAGTTTTGAGGAGTCGGCGAGGCTAATTGCAGGGGCGGCCGCAGATGCGGATTGCGAAAATGTGATTTTTATTGGTCACACGGGCCCGACGGGGCTGGGAGAGGCTGCTGAAGACCCCTGCGGGCGTGATTGGAAGCCCCTGGGAGGGGATTGGGGCGACCCGGATTTTGCCTCGGCGATCGATCGAACTCGCAATTCTGGTAAGCGGATACCTCTGGTAACTTTTGGTCATATGCACCATCAACTGCGACACACTAAGCACGAGTTGCGGAAGTCAGTGGTGAGTGCGAAGGGTACGGTGTATTTGAATGCGGCCAGTGTACCGCGAATTGTGGAGCAAGAGTGCTCGAAATTGCGGAATTTCTCGATCGTCCTGCTGGAAAAAGGAACAGTGTCGGAAATGTCTTTAGTCTGGGTAGGGGAAGATTTCGCGGTGCAAAGAGAACAAATTATTTACCGGCAGACTGAATCTGCAACAGCTTGTAGTTAGCGACGATTGCTGGTATGATGAAATCTATGCGCTTGGAGAGGTGGCAGAGTGGTCGAATGCGCCTGACTTGAAATCAGGTGAACTGAAAGGTTCCGTGGGTTCAAATCCCACCCTCTCCGTTGTTTTTTGTTGTTTCCTGCTAAGACTTTCAGTTTGTAGGGTGCGTCGCTTGGGGTATCTTGGCTCAAACTTGCTTGTTTGCGGGTGGCAATGCACCTTAGATGGGAGAGAACCCGCGATCGCCTGCACCACATATATATCGAATATGCTATCTGCTATACAAAAACTAGACAAGTCTAGACATTTGCTTCTTACTTCATCGGGAGCATGGGAGCGGCTATCCCTCGGTAAGCTTTCACGGTTTAGCCAACCGCGATAAATTAATCGCTGCGTTTAAATCTCTGTCCATTGAATAGCCACAGCTTCCGCAGTTGTAAACCCTTTCTTTGAGTGGCATATCTTGAATGTGTCCGCAATTTGAACAGGTTTTACTCGATGGAAACCAGCGATTAGCAACGATTATCTCACAACCAAACTTTTTAGCTTTGTACTCTAACTGACGTTGAAATTCATGGAATCCACAATCAGCTATTACCTGTGCTAGTTTGTGATTCTTTAGCATCCCACCGACATTCAAATCTTCTACTACTATTGTTGCGTGGTTTTTGCATAAGTAAGTAGTGACTTGATGTAGAGTGTTTTTTCTCTTGTTTGCTATCTTTGCATGGTGTTTAGCTAACTGGACTTTAGCTTTATATCTATTTACAGAACCTTTGACCTTTCTCGCAAGAACTCTTGATAATCTCTTGAGTTTTGCCAGATGCGCTTTATAGTGCTTTGGGTTCGGAAATACTACACCAGTTGAAAGGGTAGCCAACTCTTTTACTCCCAAATCAACTCCTACAATGTCATGACTTTTGACCGTTGGTTCGTGACTTTGTTCGTAAGCAAAAGCGATAAACCAATTGTCGGCAGTACGTGAGATGGTGATTGACTTACAGGTAGTATGTGGCAATCCTTCATGGGTTTTTACCCAGCCGATTGTCGGCAGCTTGATAGACGTACCGCCCACGGGGATCGGCTTGCCACCTGCATCAATCGTGAAAGAGTCGTGATGCCCTTTTTTTTTGAATTTGGGGTATCCACCTTTTTTTGAGAAGAAACGAGAAAAAGCATCACCTAAATTGTCAAAAGCATATTGAGTTATCTTCTGGCAAATTCCGGTCTCTTTTATCCATGTAAACTCAGGTTTTACATGATTGTTGAAGAACTTTTTGAGCAGGTATTTATTGGGCTTTAATCCATCTTTATAAAGATCGCTCCAAGTAGCCAGTCCCCAATTATAAGTAAACCTTGCTATTCCTGCGTGCTTACTCATAACCGTTGCTTGACCCCTATTCAGCTTTAACTTTGTTTTGATGGACAAAAGCATTGTTCGACCTCAACACGCTCATTTCTTCGTTTAATTCTGTCACATTTTGTAATGGTACATCGTAGATTTGTCTAGAAGTGTACCATTTTGTCTATTTATTCGCTAGCTAGGTACTAGCTCTCTTCATATCATGTTCGATCGATTACGATAACAAAAATTGTTTGTAGTGCGCCCTCACATTCCGCAGCATTTTACGGGCTGAAGTCCGCACTACGAACTTTTTTACGAACTTTTTGTAGTGCGGTTAATCCAGCGGACACCATAT
This sequence comes from Microcoleus sp. CAWBG58, assembly GCF_020883045.1. Classification (NCBI taxonomy): domain Bacteria; kingdom Bacillati; phylum Cyanobacteriota; class Cyanophyceae; order Oscillatoriales; family Microcoleaceae; genus Microcoleus; species Microcoleus sp. CAWBG58. Next base: position 81,201 of record NZ_JAHRFA010000024.1, read on the forward strand.
CACAGACAATCTAGATGCAACCGGGGGGCGGATTACCAAGGACTGCCAATCATTGTAAACCCAGACCAATAGTAGGGATGAGATAAATTCACATCCCCGCTTAACTCTAAATCTATCTTGAGAGGTTCTCCGCTGGATAACATTCGAGATTGATTGTCGATCGAGATTCGACCATCGCGATCGATTTTTACTCTACCTTGCAGCATCGCCATTTGAGCCTCGCGCAGCGCTTTTACCTTAATTTTACCTTCAGTTAACTGGTGGTAAAACTCCGCCATCAGTGGCAGGGTTCCTTCCCCCCTGACATACCACAAACTACCCAAAACAGATTTAACTCCTGCCTTAAATGCCAATCCCGCAAATCCCAATTCTGCCTCTCGATCGCCTCTAGCAGTTTGGCAAGCACTCAGTACCAATAGCGTAACTGGCGGATCGTTCCAGCTTAATTGTTTGACATCTGTTAACTCTAATTTATCATTCCACAACTGAATGAAAGAGTTTTCTAAGGAACCAGATTGAAACTGGGCGTGAGTTGCTAAATGAACGATTCCAAAAGGCTGCGCTTTCCTCTGGGTTTCGAGATTTGTTAAAGTGAATTTTTCGTTCAAAAAAGACACAGGCTGCCAAGGTTGTTTTGGAATGGCTAATAATTCCAGCGGTACGAAGGGTAAGGGAGTTTGACCTTGATCCGGTGCAAATTCCGATGCTCCCATTGCCAAAACTTTGGCACTCCGAATATCTGTATATCGAGTATCTGTTAAGGTGAGGCTTGGCATCAAACCTACACCGTATTTTTCTACTAAAAACTGCCCGCTATTGAGACTTTTACTATCTCGACCGCTATGGAGAGCTGCGATGGGAATCGATCGCAGTTTTTCATCTAAAATGAAAGATAAATTGTCTATTTTTTCTCTTGACAATTCTGCTGATAACGGTTCAATTAACCAGCCATACAGTTTTTGAGCAGCAGGCAAGTAGCTCAAACTTTCAAATTCCACTTTCTCGATATCTTCAATGCCAGCACTGAATGTTTTAGCTGCTGCTTCGACTTGACTGCGCGTTGCTCCGAAAGGACGGCGGCTGATAAATTGACCTCGTGATGTTACGAGTATTAGTTCTAGTTGGTCGGTGGATTTAGAATTAGCCACTGTGGGGACAAACTTAGCATAAATTACTGCTGGTTTGGTGTCGGTAAGGGCGGCGATCCTACCGAGCATTTCGCAAGTATCTGAGAGTGTTGATGTCGGTTTGTTGGCTTGACTGCCTAAATATTCTTCAAATTCCTTTGTATAGCCTTCTTCGACGGCGGGAAGGCTGACGTTTGTCGGGACGCATTCTAAGCTTTGACTAAGTGCGATCGATCTTTCGGCCTCCGAAAATGATGGCGGTGCGATCGTGTTAATGTTTGTGGAAACTTCCGGGCGATCGATCGCGGAAAACTGATTGTTAATTTGGTTGTTAATCTCACTTAAAGGATTGACATTAGGCAAGTTATTTGCTATGGAAACATCGGGAGTTGCAGTGAGTGGATTGTTGGCGGTGGCATCTACAGGATTTATCGGCAATAAATCCGTTGTTGGTATATTTTCGGGATTGAATGAATTGTCTGCCGGGGCCACTGTCGGGGGGAATAAATTAGTTGTTGGTAAATTTACTGGATTGGTAGCGGGTGAATTATTGACGGGGTTACGATTGGGATTGACGGTAACTGCACCGACTGTATTGTTATCGGAACCGGCAGCAGCAGCAGTGATTTCTCCAGTGGCGATCGTACCACCAGCTTGCAACCGAATTCCACCGCCTCTAGCATTATTCGGAATTTGATTAATTACATTATCACCAGTCGGAGGAGTTGGAGTTTCTGGAGTTTCTGGAGTTTCTGGAGTTTCTGGAGTTTCTGTCGGAGTTTCTGTGGGTGAAGGTGCGGGCGGTGGTGCGGGTGAAGGTGTGGGTGCTGGGGCTGGTGCGGGTGAAGGTGTGGGTGCGGAGGCTGGTGCGGGTGCGGGTGTGGGTGCGGAGGCTGGTGCGGGTGCGGGTGCGGGTGCGGAGGCTGGTGCGGGTGCGGGTGCGGGTGCTGGGGCGGTTACTGGTGCTGGTGCTGCTACGTCATCATCGTCATCGTCATCATCATCATCGTCGTCATCATCATCTAATTGTCTGGCTCCACGTTCAGGTACTACATTAACACGATCGCTAGAAGTGCGATCGACCCCCGAATTTGCGGAAGCATCAATATTACCCGTAACTGTAATATTTCCCCCAGCTTGCAAAGTAACCTCACCGCCCGTACTGTTAGCTCCGGTAGCAGACAAAGCCGAAGTATTAATATTACCCGAAACTGCGATATTCCTGCCCGCGCCCAAATTAACCGAGCCACCTATCGCTTCATTAGTATTAGAACTAGCCGAAGTATTAATATTGCCTTGAACTGAAATATTACCAACAGCTTGTATGTTGACAGGCCCGCCAATTGCCGGAAGCTGGGCGGGAGATGTATTGATATTTGCTGTCACTACATCTCCTGTTTCTACAGGCAAATCTGTTACTCTGAGAAATGCTTGACCCTGGCGGTTGATGCCCATTCCTAGTTCGTAACGGCTGCTGTTTGGTGTCAGCAACAAATCTTGCAATGTCGCAATTCGTTGCTGCCAATCTAGGGGCTGATTTCCCGTTATGGGTGGCATTTGAACTTCCAAGCTTAGCAAATTTCCCTCTTGAGAAATTCGGACAGTATTTCGGCCGGGGACAGCAAAAAGAGTGATTTTACCTCCCGGTGCAGACAGTTCTGCCGTACTGACAATTGTACCGCCAATCAAAGTTAAATTATTAGTCGATCGCACGTTCAAATTGCCTGCACTTAAAATCGCACCGGGTTGCGGCATAGTGAAAGCAAAAGCTGTAGGAGTGCCGATTAAAATCGGATAGTTGTTGACACCAGCAGCGTTAAACCAGGAATCGCCAAATTGAATGCCGTTAGCAGTTGTAGCGGTGAAGCTAGCGGGAATGTTGAGTTGAGCGTTGGGGCCGAAAACAATGCCTGCCGGATTCATCAAAAACAGGTTAGAATTACCCCCAGTAATTTGAAGAATTCCGTTAATTACCGAAGCGTCACCGCCGACAACTCGACCTAAGATATTTTGAACCTGGGGATAGGAAAGAAAGTTAGCAATTTGCCCTGAATTCAATCCAAACTGTTGAAAACTGTGAAAAAGATTGACTGAATCACCGGAAAGACTGCCGTCTCGGATTTGGAAAATATTGCCTTCTTGAATGACAGTTGTTCCCGTACCGTCAGCGGCAGGAATTATTGGTTGTCCTTGTACTTTTTGGATGGTAATTACATTGACGCAAGCAACAGCAAATAACAATTTACTCGACTTATATAGTGACCATAAATTATTTGTGCGATTATTGTACGGGCAATCTCCCCGTGGTTGCCCCAATTTTTCGGGGGTAGGTACGGGGACACTAACCCTACAAATTTGATTATTGTAGGGGCAATCTCCCCGTGGTTGCCCCAATCTTTCGGAGGTAGGCACCGGGGCACTACCCCTACAAATTTGATGATCGTAGGGGCAATCCCCCCGTGGTTGCCCCAATCTTTCGGGGGTAGGCACGGGGGCACTACCCCTACAAATTTGTATGAATAATTGAGATTTATTATAAAAATCAGCAACTACTTTTTTCATAAATCTATAAATGGTTTTGTCGCAATATCTTCGAGTTGTACTGATGATAGCAAATTTGCCCAATCTCGGGCTAGTTCGGGATTTGTGGAATCGGCACGGCGGCGATTTCCGATTAGGGTTAAAGCTTCATGCCAAATACCGTTTCGAGCGTAAACCGCAGATTTTGCTGCTTCTGTAGTTGCTGCTTTCAGTTCGTTTTCTAGTTGGTTGCTTGGGGTAATGCGCTTAATTGAACTGCTGACAAAGAATGTCACGGGTCTGCTAGATTTTTGTTCCGAATCTTGACAGTAAAGAAACAATGCCCATTTGTATTCTTTGCCAACTTCGAGGGGCTTTTGTGTGGCTGGTAATGTGAAGCTAACTATACCGGGTTTTTCATTTTTTGGTTTGACTGTGACTTGATATCCATCTGCGGTTTCTAGTCGGAATTTGAGAGAGTGAAAATTCTGGGCTGGGAAAGGAATGTAAAACCAGAAAGTAGGATGGCTAGCGACTGTTAATGCTTGATAATTTTGTTTGGGAACTAAGGCGGTGAGAAATTCTGTTTGTTGTGACTTGAGTCCTTCGCAGGAACCACTGCTGCCCGCATCCTTTCTTTTGACGGGTCTTTCGTCTCTTCCTGATGGGGGTGGAGGTGCTTGAAATCGGTTGGCTCTTTTACTTTGATTAGTTTTCTTTGTGGCGAAGGTGTTATTATATTTTGGAACGGTTTGCGATCGCACTTCCAGCATCAAACCGAATAAATCAGCAAAAATTAGTGCCAGAATTAATGGTAACGTTTTTTTTCGATAAAATTGGCGTAGATTATTCATTTTGCACCTCAGAAGATAAAAGTTTGGCAATTCTATATTTTTGGATTTTGTAGGTCAATACAGTTACACCCGCAGCAAGAATTAAAGCTAAAGATGGTGACAGCAAGGGCACCCACCAGCCACGAATTAATAGCGTGTAAGAACAATAATACAGAATTCCGAGCATTGGAAATGAAAGGACGATCGCTATTAAAGCGCGAAACTGCCAAGCTAGCAATCCTCCTGCCAAAGCCCAAGTTAAAATCCAAATATCTTCTTGCCACTGTGGCCACCCTTTTAATAAAGGCCTTTGAGTTTTTCCACCGACAGCACTGAGAATTTGACTGATTTTATGGGCTTGGAGTACGACTCCTGACATTTTACCGTAGGGAGTCGAGTGAAAGTCTCCGTATGCTTCATCGCTTGTACCGATTAAGACTATTTTATCCTTGACTAAATTGCGATCGACTGGATTGTTTAAAAATTCTAGTAACGAAATTTTCCTAGCAATATTATTGCCACTACTTCGATAGTTTAACAACAACTGACTTCCCGCTGCATCGATATTGTGATAGCTGCCTGCATTAGGTTTGAGCCGCTGCAAAACTACATTATTAATTTTAAACTGCGGTCTTTCGTCTGATGTTTCGCTGGCGGTGATACCGTCGTCGTGAAGGTAACGCAGTGCCACTAAAAAACTAAAAGATAAATGACTTTGGCAAGGCGATATTTTGAGATCGTTGGGTGGAGTTAAGCTTAACAAATGGCGGCGAATCACTCCATCGCGATCGACTACAATATCACTAAATCCGACTCGATCGCTCCTCTGGCTATTTTGCAAAACATCTGGGGAAGGCGAACGTCCGGTATTGCTGGCATTTTCTCCTACTTGGCAAATTGTAATTAGTTTGTCATCTTGGCGCAGGCGATCGATTAAACTTTTATACTTGCCTTGAATTTTATAATCCCGATAAATATCTAACCCGATCGCCCGTGGTTCGAGAGTTGCTAATTTATCTAAAATTCTAGCGAGATAGCTATCATAAAGTGATTTACTTTTCCCCTCATCAGGCGGGCGAATTTGAGCATTAACATCTTTTGGAGTAACTTCAATAATGAGGATGCGCGGATCGGGAGGTTCCATAGGTCTTGTTCGCATCAAGCTATCAAAAACTTTCAACTGAAAAGGTTCTATAACTCCCATATCTCGAATAATTATGATGGCAAATGCTGCGATTAAACTGACTGATAGCGCTACAAATACTGTTTTGATACTGCCACGCCGTGCTATAATCGCATTTGAGAGCGATCGGTTTGCATTAGCAGTAAATTTTTGAGCTGAAACCTCGGATAATCCGCTATTTGTACCTTGCAGCAACTGCCAACTCGGAGGCACATCCGTCAGATTTTGGAAAATCATTGGCAACCAAGTTGCACCGGGTAAATGCTGAAAATCTTCCAACCTTTTCTGTGCTTGCCAAACCGCCGCATACAAAGATTTGCCTGCCGCATATTCTGACAAAAATTCTTTTAAAAATGCTTGTGCCACTTCGTCCGGTACAGCTTCCTGCATCACAACTGCAACCGGAATTCGCAATCCAACTAACTCCTGTGCCAATCCCAAACCATCGCAAGAATTGAAAATACCAACTTTTAAACCATTCGCGATCGCCTCTTTTAAACCATTCTTAAATTCATCCAATCTCAAACTCTCTTTGTCGCTGATATAAATCCTACCAGTTGCACTTTCCGTTTGACTGTGACCTGCAAAAAAGAAAATTTCCCAACCTTGCTTTTGGCGCAAAGTTCTAATAAAATCCTGGGAGTTTGGCTGCTGCAAAAACAATGAATCTGTACCGGGCAAATCATTAATAGCATCTCGATCTGGCTGCAAATTTATATTGCTATCATCTCCAAAGACGGCTAGAATTCTAACCTGTTTATCGACTTTTAGATGACTATTTTCTAAAGAAGTTGCCGTATATTCTGGCAGTACACAACCAATACCTATATCGTACAGTTCTAATAAATCCCAAACGTGCCAGGGCAATTTCCACAGTAGGGGATTTCTCGCTTGGATTACCAGGCGAATTTCATCTGAACTATTAGCTAACTCGGCGGCCAGCCTTTCTCTAATTTTTTGCCAATTTTCATCAGCAGAGGGTTGCAACCATTTTTTCATGCGGCTTTCCAAATCTCGCACCAAATGGCGACAAACTTCCACGTCGTCGCTGGTAGCACGATTTGTCGGCAAAGTGTCATCAATTTCCCAATCGTCGTCAAAGCCGCGCTGAGACTGGTTGTATTGGCGATCGGGCATTTTTAGCCTGCGAAAAAGGGTTTGCCAACTAATATAAAATCCCTCAATTCCGGGGTTGGGCAGTAAATTGCCTTCAATTTCTGTTAACAGGCGGCCGTCGTCTGTACTAATTCGCAGCAAGACTTCAAATCCTTGCTCGAAACTGCCCTGACCAATTTTTAAAACCGCTATTCGACCCATAGAAGTTTTCCTGTTGCTTGGAGATATTTTACTTGCGATCGTAATATTTTTTTATGGGCGGGCAGGATACCCAACCCACAAAAAAATTCACTACTCTTTTTGGAACAGGCATCTTGCCTGTTCTTGAGAATGTTGCAAAATATAAATCCTATCAGATTTAGACTGCAAAAACTTCTGTAAAAATAACATCATTTAATTCTACCTGTACTTGAAAACAAGCTCCGGGTGGTGGAGTAAAACGCTTGCCGATCGATCGATCTTTACCACGGCCTAATTCGTCACTTCGGGCGGAAACTTCTAGACGAGTTTCGCCTGTATCTGACAAAACTTTCAGCTTGAGATTTGGTGGCAAAACGGCAAGATTTCCAGCGGGTTCAACTTCTAGAAATACACTAATTCTGCCGTCTGCTTGTGGCATAATGGCGAGGATTAAAGCAACTGTATAACCATCTAATTCTAGTCCTAAATCGATCGCTCTTGCTCTCCGGATACCGGCTTGCGGATGGTGAGGAGAAATTTTTCCCAAACTCAAAGCCGCTTGCCACCGAGTTTCCAGATCTTGAGCTGTTTGCAGCAATTCTACCAGAGCACTGACCGCACCGACATTGCCCGTACCCATTTCTCCTAAAACACCGGCTGCTTGACGGCGAACTGCTTCTGTGCGATCGGGCTTTGTTAAACCAATTACAGAGTCGATCGCCTCTTGAGTCGGCCTTTCTGCCACGGCTGTTTCGCCCCGGAAGCCCAACTGCGGCGGATTCAGCAGCATTTCTACTGTTTCCCAACCAGCATCAAAAATGTTTTGCAACCACCGATTTAGATCGATCGGCTGTTTTGCCGTTTGCGGTGTTGGCAAGACTAAATATTCGAGAAAATCGTCGATCGATCGCAAATCGCTCACCAGCAATTCTTCACTCTCCACGGACGGCGTAAATCCTAACAGCGTTGCCTGCTGTTCTTCCTCATCAATTTGCACCACAATATAACCGAGTCTTTCATCTTGAACCTCTGCCGGTACGTAGCAAAAGCGATCGGATTTCCGCATAGGCCGACATTCCAAAGTACCCAAACCCGTCACTTCCAAATCGGCAACATTTGCCAGCAAACGTGCTGCTGAATTCCAGCTATTTCCCGCGTTCAAATTCGTGGGAATACCAACAATCCGCAAGTAATTATTTACCGTACAAACAGCCAGAGTATTCAAATAAACCTGCTCAGCTTTCTGAGGATTGGGGAGGTTTGTTGCGAACTGCTGAGCCAGTCTTTTTGAATCTTCAGTAATCGGTAGCGGAATCCACAAATCAGTCTCAGATTCATAAATCATGATTTTTTTCTCTTTTTTGGTATGTCTGTTTCTTCTATGTATCCTTGTGCGATGCCAAAATTTCTGACCAAAGGCAAACACCTGCGGTTATAAAACTTCGGCAAATCCTTGGCTTCTGCTGCTGTCAGTGAAAATTCAGCAGCGATTTCGCTCCACGGCGTTTCTGTGGGAAACCGTTTCAAAAATAAAACTTGGCAATTAATTTCTGGGCGGTTTCTAAAGCAAGTTTTCTGCAATTCTCCCTCCGGATCTGCCTGCACCCATTCTAAAGTTTTGTGCCAAATTTCAAGAATTGGATTGATATCAGGATTAGCAGGAACGCGATCCAAAGGATCGAATATTTGCTCGTCAGTTTGCAGGGGAGAAGCTTGGCGGTTGAATTCTCGATATTTGCGATCGCGAAAATTCCGCAGCCGTTTCTTGAGATAGTTATCCAACCAAGTAATCACACTGGCAAGTTCTGGATCGTACTCTTCTAAATTTTGACAGCAATATTCCCACATTTGCTGCACAGCATCATTGTAATAATCGCTGTATTCTTTCCACAATTTGCCAGATTTTGTGACTAAGCGAATAATCTTATTGAGCTTTTGCCGCCGATCGACACTTTCAGGGGGATAAGTACGAGCTTCGGCAACCAATTGGCGGAGTAAATCATTTAAATCATCCATAAAAAAACGAATTGGGTGCGTATCATCCATTAGCGCGAGCCTTCAGGTAGCTAGATGCAGAATTCTGAAGTTAGAAGGCGCACACAGATCAGGATTTTATCCCTCTGTGTTGCCACTTAACATTTATAACGCACTTGCTTATTTGTACGAGTCTCGGAGTTATTTTTCGCACAAGTGGATTATTTAGCCGACAAATTTTCCAATCCGCGTGCAACTCAAGAGCCTGCCTTAATGGCGAATCTTCAGGATTCTTACCGATATGATTGGTAACAATCGCAGACAATTACTTTTTACCATATATCTACTTATCTACTCGTTACCAGGCAGAGCCTGGTAATGCAGATCCGGAAGCTCCGCCTCTCGCAACCAGCGAGCCAGAGCCTCTAGATATGGATGCCCAGGCACAGCCTAGGAATCAGTCATATATGGCGTGCATATAGGGGTAATGTCCCCTGTCTGGCCCCGATCGCATTTGGGGATTTTATAGAAAATTTTTAGTTATACGATCGACAAAAACACTTTTCGCAATTTTAATCAAAAAACTTTTTTCTTGATTTTTCATAAACTTTTCTGCGAAAACACGGATTGAGAAACGTATTACAGATATACACGGTTGCAACGAACTATCTCAACCAGGTTAAAGCAATCTATTCACACAAAACACCAGGGAATTAGTCAAATGAGCTTACTTAATCTAGATTTCTACCGCGCTAATAACGAAGATTTACAAGACCTCAACGATGACCAACTCAAAAAACACTTTCTAAAGTCTGGTTTAAAAGAAGGCCGCCAATTCAATCCTGCGATCGACCTCAAAGAATATCGGAGACTGAATCCTGATTTATCTAAATTAGATGATGAAGAGTCATATCAACACTTAAAGAATGTCGGCTTGAAGGAGTTTAGGAAATTCTCACCATTGATCGACCTCGAATATTATCAACAAGTTAACGACGACTTAGATGATTTAGATGGTGTGGAATTATTGGAACACCTGACCACAAAGGGATTCCAAGAATTGCGAAAATTTTCTCCATTTATCGACCTCAAATATTACCAACAAGCCAACGGCGATGATGACGAAGATTTAGATGAGTTAGAAGGTGTAGAGTTGTTTGAACACCTGAAAGATGTAGGAATGAAAGAAGGTTTTTCGTTGTCGCCACAGTTTGAGATTGAGACTTACACAACTCAAAACATTCAGGAGATCGCTAAATTCTATGGAGTTAGAATCGAAAACATTAGCTTTCAGCAAGTATTTGAGTTTGCCACAGGTAAAGGCTTAAAGCAAGGACTCAAACCTTGGCCGGAATACGATTTAGACGACGATGATGATGACAGTGATGATGATGTTGATAATGTCGATCGTACTGTCAAGCCACCAAAACCTGTGACTGCACCCGTTGCTGGCAATGACAAAGACGATGATGACGATGATGACGATGTTGATAATGTCGATCGTACTGTCAAGCCACCAAAACCTGTGACTGCACCCGTTGCTGGTAATGACAACGATGATGAC
>NZ_JAHRFA010000025.1:0-2808 GCF_020883045.1 Microcoleus sp. CAWBG58
TTCATGTCATTGCTCGAATGGATAAGGTTCTGCCAATTAAACCGGGCGTAGAGTCTAACTCATTGACCGGGTAATTCCATATATCTGTTTTCTTGTCAACTCTTAATACTGAACCGACGCCCTAGCAAATCATTGTTAGATAAAGCATTCCCAGCAGTCCCTTACTCCGAAAATAAACACGTCAATGTCAAAGGGACTAAATCCCCTTACGACGGCGACATCACCTACTGGAGTGAGCGTAATAGCAAACTCTACGACGGTCAAACCTCTAAAGCCCTAAAACGGCAAAACCATTCATGTGCATCCTGCGGACTAAAGTTCGTGGGAGAAGAGAGAGTACATCTGCATCACGTAGATGCAAACCACGATAACTGGCGACGAGACAATCTTGTAGCAATACATGAATCCTGTCACGATTATCTGCACATGAGCAAAAACGAAAGCTAAGAACATCGGGAGCGTGGTGCAGGGAAACTTGCACGCCACGATCTAACAGAGAGGGGCGCTGGATAATACCAGCCCTCGACTCTACCTAGACAGGCTATGCCTGCAATTACTGTTTGAGCTTAGAATCCCCTCGCCTTGATAGCTGGGGAGTATGTCAAAACAAACAGATTATAGATTCGCCATAATTAGTTTGGTATAGAACTGAATTCGATCGCCATTGATGAGTGGGTGACGGCAAAACAGCTCCCATGACAAGGCGGCACCCGATCGCCCTGCAAGCGATCGCAAATTACGCTAAGATTGCTCTGCATCAAAATCTCGATCGAGTCAAAGGTCGATCGCACTTTCCTTCATCCAAATCGCCACGAGCAGGTGAAATGCTCTCACACTCACCCACAAGGAGGAGGCGCGACCGATCGCACACTCAGCTAAAATAAATTAGATATTAAAACCGCAATCTTTCTTTACAATATCAAAAACCCCAGGCTCAAACCGACGGGAGGAACTACCGTGACGAATCAAGTTTTTTCAGAAGCAGAAGAACAGGAACCTCTTTCCCCCGTGCAAAGCGGGCGAGACAGGAACTCCGCAGTGGATGCGCCTGAAAGTGGCATCTCAGATAAGTCTCGCTGGCACTTCTCCTCTGAAGAAGATGAACGAGAAATAGCCTTAGAAGTTCCAGACGAACAATCAGAAGTTTGGGAACCAGAACAGCCAGAAGTTCCTCCCAGTAAAGGACTCAGGTGGCCGACGCTGTTGGCGGGCGCAGGTATTGGCGTAGCTGCAACGCTGCTAGCAGTACACTTGACTGCGGGCCAGAAGAGCGCGCGTCCCCCAGTTGCAGCCCCAGCGGCGGCTCAGCAGGGAACGCCTCAGACGGTGACAGTGGCTGCTGTGGAATCGGCCGAGGTGGCTCAAACTCTGGAAGCGACGGGGACTGTGGCGCCCTACGATTTGCTGCCGGTGCTGCCGCAAGCCAACGGTTTGCAAATCAAGCAGGTTTTGGTAAAAGAAGGGGATGCGGTAGAAAAAGGTCAGGTAATGGCGGTTTTGGATGATTCGGTGCTGCGATCGCAAATTGCCGAAGCTACTGCTAAGGTACAATCGGCCGATTCTACGGTAGAACAAGCGCAAGCTCAGGTGCAACAAGCCCAGTCAGCCCAACAAGAAGCCCAAGCCGGTGTTGCTCAAGCCCAAGCCGGTGTTGAAAAAGCCATCGCTGACGCAGCGCAAGCCAAAACAGGCGTCGGCCAAGCTCAAGCGGGTGTGCAGCAAGCTAAGGCGGGTGTCGAGCAAGAATTGGCGGGGATTGCTTCTGCTGAGGCTAAATTAGCTCAGGCTCAAAGAGAAGTAAATCGCACCCAAAATTTGGCTTCTCAGGGAGTAATCAGCCAGCAAGATTTGGAAAAGCGCAAGACAGAGCGAGATACCGCCGTTCAAGATGTCAACAAAGCTAAAGCCGATTTGAATAAAGCTTTGGAAGAACAAAACAAAGCGGCGGAAGAAGTGCGATCGGCTCAAGCTAAAGTAGCTACGGCAGAAGCTAATATCAGTACGGCGAGAGCGGCCCTCAGCAGCGCCCGCGCTAAGGTGAATACGGCCGGCTCTGCTATCAGCAGCGCGCGCGCCAATGTGGGAAATAACGCAGCAGGTGTTCGCAGCAATGAAGCGCAAGTCAAACAGTTACAAACTCAACTCGAACAAACTCTTGTCCGAGCGCCGGATAGCGGTATTGTATCCGAACAAATTGCTCGAGTTGGTAATGTGTCTTCGGGAAGTCAAAAACTATTTTCGATTATTCGAGGCAACAAGCTGGAAGTGCAATTAAAAGTGCCAGAAACTCAGGTTTCTCAAGTTAAGCCGGGAATGGCGGTACAGATTACTTCTGATTCTGACAAGCGGATTAAGTTGTCGGGAACTGTGCGAGAAATTTCGCCGTTAGTTGACCCGCAAAATCGGCAGGCTACGGTGAAAATTGATTTGCCTACAAGTGAGTTTTTGCGATCGGGAATGTTTTTGCGCGCCTCAATTTCGACGGCAACTGCACAAGGTTTGAAAGTTCCTGCTAAGGCTATTTTACCACAGTCTGACGGCAGTTCTATTGTTTACAAACTTGTGGGCGAGGATAAGGTGCAGGCTCAACCTGTGGAAGTTGGAGAGATTACTGGGGGAGCGGTTGGCGATTTGACGAGTGCTAAGGTTCAGATTAAAAAGGGGTTGAAGGCGGGCGATAAAGTGGTTGTTGCTGGAGCGGGTTATCTTAAGGATGGCGATCGAATTAAGGTTAGCAGTCAGTAATTCAGTTGACAGTTGACAGTTGACAGTTGACAGTTGACAGTCATTATTTATTGTAGTCATTAT
>NZ_JAHRFA010000025.1:2908-52265 GCF_020883045.1 Microcoleus sp. CAWBG58
TGATTGTAGGGTGCGTCAGGTGAGAATGTGGCGACGACAGACTAATAATTTTCCCCTGACGCACCTTATGATTAGTTAGTTACTATATATTTTAAGAGGGCTAAAGCCCAACAACATACCTCATCTTAAAAAGGGGTTGAAGGCGGGCGATAAAGTGGTTGTTGCTGGAGCGGGTTATCTTAAGGATGGCGATCGAATTAAGGTCAGCAGTCAGTAATTCAGTTGACAGTTGACAGTTGACAGTTGACAGTTGACAGTCATTATTTATTGTAGTCATTATTGATTGTAGGGTGCGTCAGGTGAGAATGTGGCGACGACAGACTAATAATTTTCCCCTGACGCACCTTATGATTAGTTAGTTACTATATATTTTAAGAGGGCTAAAGCCCAACAACATACCTCATCTTTCTGAGAACAGCTATAGATTTTTGGAGCGGGCAAGATGCCCACTCCACAATAATTTAAAGAAGAATAAGATTAGTTAGTTAGTTAGTTAGTAGATATTTGAAGCGGGCAAGATGCCCACTCCACAAGAATTTTAATAATAAAAACTATATTCCAATTCCCCATTCCCAATTCCCCATTCCCAATTCCCCATTCCCAATTCCCCATTCCCAATTCCCCATTCCAATTATGTCTTTTAATATTTCGGCTTGGTCGATCAAACAGCCTGTCCCGACGATTGTTTTATTCTTGATTTTGACAATCGGGGGATTAGTATCCTTTCCCGTTTTAGGTATTGATGATTCACCTAACATCGATGTGCCTTCAGTTTCCATATCTGTCAGCCAACCGGGGGCAGATCCAGCGGAACTTGAATCTCAAGTTACGAAAAAAGTAGAAGACGCAGTGGCAGGTTTGGGCAATATTGACCACATTATTTCTACTGTTAATGATGGTTCTTCTAATACGACAGTTAACTTTTTGTTGGGCACAAATAGCGATCGCGCTACGAATGATGTCAGAAATGCGATCGCCCAAATTCGCCAAAGCCTGCCCCAAGACATCAACGATCCAGTCGTCAAGCGGGTGGAATTTGCCGGTAGTTCCATTATGTCCTACGCCGTCGTTTCCGATCGCCAAACGGTAGAACAGCTAAGCGAATTAATCGACCAAAACATCAGCCGCGTCCTGTTGTCGGTCAAAGGTGTCGCTCAAGTGCAGCGCATTGGAGGCAGGGACAGGGATATTCGAGTCGATTTAAACCCCGAACAACTGCAAAGTTTGGGGATTACAGCTACCCAAGTTAACGACCAAATTCGCAATTTCAACATCAATCTGCCAGGGGGACGCACTGAAATTGGCAATTCCGAGCAAACAGTCCGCACCATCGGCAGTGCCAAAAATATCGAACAGTTGAAAGCTTATCAAATTACTTTGCCGAAAGGCGGTTTTGTGCCGCTTTCTAGCTTAGGAAAAGTTGAGGAAGGCTATGCAGAAGCGCGTCAGGGTGCGCGGCTCAATAACAAGCCTGTTGTAGCTTTTGCTATCCTCCGCAGCACCGGCAGCACTCTCGTGACTGTGGAAGAAGCGGTGCGGGCAACTGTTAAGAAAATGGAAAAAACTTTGCCGCCGGATGTCAAGCTGGAACTTATTTATACTTTAGCAGATCACATCCGAGATTCCTATGAAGCTTCTGTTGATGCTTTAGTTTTGGGGGCGGTTTTAGCGATTGTCACGATTTTTATATTTCTGCGGGATTGGCGGGCGACTTTGATTGCTGCTGTGGCGTTACCTCTGTCGGCAATTCCTACTTTTGCTGTGCTGAGGATGGTAGGATATACGCTTAATGGCATGACTTTGTTAGCGCTGTCGCTGGTGGTGGGTATATTAGTCGATGATGCGATCGTCGAAATTGAAAATATTGAAAGGCACGTCGGGATGGGGAAAACGGCTTATCAAGCTGCTTTGGATGCTTCTGCTGAAATTGGTTTAGCTGTCGTTGCTACCACGATGACGATTGTTTCGGTGTTTGCACCGGTGGCTTTTATGCCGGGAATTCCCGGTCAGTTTTTTCGACCTTTTGGCGTGACGGTTTCGGCTTCGGTGTTATTTTCGCTGTTAGTAGCCCGCACTGTAACTCCGATGATGGCGGCTTATTTGTTTAAGGATAGCGGACACGAGGCGGAACTCAAAAAAGACCAACTTTCCTATCAGTACCGCCGACTTTTGACTTGGGCGCTGAAGCATCGGGCGATCGTCCTAATCTTAGCTGTTGCTTTGTTTTTTGGCAGCGTTCAGTTAATACCTTTCATTCCGACTGGTTTTATCGATCGCGATGATACCGGACTTTCGACTGTTTCCATTGAATTGCCGCCCGGTTCCACCTTGTCACAGACAGATTTAGCAGTGCAGCAAGCAACTAAATTATTGCTCGCCCATCGGGCCGTAGAAAGCGTTTTGGAGACCGAAGGCGCTCCGACAGTATCCGGGGGCCCAGGTGGTGGTGGAGGGGGCGCTAGCGGCGTAAATACAGCCAGTCTATATGTGAAATTGAAACCCGCCGATAAGCGAATTAAGCAACAGAAGTTTGAGGAAGAAATGCGGCCGAAACTTGCCGATGTTCCCGGCGTGCGCCTGAGTTTTGCTCAAGGGCGCGTCGGCGGTAGGAAGCAAATGTCGATCGTCCTCAAGAGCGAAAATGCCGAAGCTTTAACCAAAACTGCGGAAACTCTGACGCAACAAATGAGGCAAGTTCCGGGACTGATTGAGGTACAATCTAGCGCGAGTTTAGTCAAGCCAGAAATTTTGGTAAAACCCGATCCTCTTCGGGCGGCGGATCAGGGTGTTTCGGTGCAGCAAATTGCTCGAACTGCTTCTTTGGCAACGATTGGAGATATTGATTCAAATCTTGCTAAATTTGATTTGCCCGATCGACAAATTCCGATTCATGTGATGTTAGCGCCGCAGTTTCGCAGCGATATCGAAACAATTAAGAATCTGCAAATACCGGGTAAAAATAATACTTTGGTACCGTTGAGGGCAGTGGCGGATATTGCTTTGGGTAGCGGGCCTTCTCAGATCGATCGCTATGACAGAGCTCGTCAAGTATCTGTAGAAGGCAATTTGTTGCAAGGTACGACTTTAGGAGAAGCTGTTGCTGCGGTGAAAAAATTGCCTGTAATGAATCCTTTACCCCCGGGAGTGGAACAGGAATCTTCGGGCGATGCAAAAGTTATGCAGGATATTTTCAGCGGTTTTGCGGGGGCCTTGGGAACGGCGGTACTGTTTATTTATGGTGTATTGGTGCTGTTGTTTGCCAATTTCTTGCATCCGATCACAATTATGGCGGCATTACCTTTATCTTTGGGTGGCGCGCTGTTGGGACTTTTGGTAGGACAAAAATCTCTCGGTTTGTACGCTTTGATTGGTGTAGTCTTGCTGATGGGAATTGTGACAAAGAATTCGATTTTGCTGGTTGATTACGCGATTATGAATCAGAAGGAAGGCGAACCGATGTATGAGGCGACACTAGATTCTGGTGTAGCGCGGTTGCGGCCGATTTTGATGACAACGATCGCCATGATAGCTGGGATGGTGCCGATCGCGCTGGGAATTGGCGCGGGATCTGGGGTGCGGAGTCCGATGGCGATGGCGGTAATTGGCGGTTTGATGACTTCTACGCTATTAACTTTGGTGGTAATTCCGGTGGTTTATACCTATATGGATGGTTTGCAAGTCTGGATTTTCGATCGGGTGCGGGGGAAGAAAAGAGGCCAAGGGCGATCGAATATCTCCGGGTAGGGAAACGGGTACTGCCGTCTCCTCCTGCGTCAGGAGACGGCTTTTGGAGTGTACGGTGCGTCAGATCTCAGGTTTGTCCGAAAAATTCCGGCTTTCTCAAGTGACGCACCCTCTTAATTTTGCCGCCATGGGCGATCGACAACACCCAAAAATTAATTTTCAAAATCATTGACTCAAAATCACAAAATCGTCGTATAATGTTTATCTAGTCATGGTTTACCGCAATCCCTAAAAAGTAAAAGCCAGTAAAACAGACTAAGCGCGGGCGTAATTCAGTGGTAGAATGTCAGCTTCCCATGTTGAACGTCGTGGGTTCGAGTCCCACCGTCCGCTTTGACTGAATTTTCACAAAACTATTGATTTATCAATAGTTTTATGGTTTATAAGACTCGTTGCTATGGTGTTTCTGAATTTTGCAGCTAACTATCGATCGGTCTTATGTGTTCTAAGAGTTTTTCATCAAAGTAGTTTTTGCGAATTTCTCCTTCTGAAGTATCGCACCAACCAGCGATTACAGCTAAACTAATACCTTTAAGTGCTTGCTCTGTAATAAACGTATCGCGACAGGAATAAGGAGTGCTATTGCGTTTGACAATGGGCTTTACCACTTTTTCCCAAGCGCGTTTTCGGAAATTATTCTGATTAACTGCTTTGCCTTCGGGAGACGGAAAAACTAGCGCTTTTGGGTCGGGATTTTCCGGGCGGATTGACATCAGCAAATGGCACAATTTTGCACCGCATGGAAAGGTACGGGGTTTGCGGAAATGGTGATTTTTAGAACCTTGTACCGCAATTGTTTTGCCATAATTCGTGACAATAGCTTGGTTAAAAATAACTTTTCCACAGTCAGGAGTTATCTGCCCCCAAGTGAGTCCAATTCCTTCACTAGGTCGGCAACCAGTATAAAGCCAAAATTTCACTAAAGGAGCATAGTGAGAATAAGCTATCCCCGAAAAGCCTCTGCCGTTCCAGTTGCCTTGATGTTCTTCAAAAGCCTTAATAATCCTTGCTTTTTCATCTGGCGTGAAAGCATTGGGCTGCGGGTCAATTTCCCAGTTATGTTTGGGTAACTCTTGTGCCATCCCTTCAAGGGGGGAAGTTTTAAGGCTAATCAAATTGAATTTAATTCCCCACTTAATAGCTGCGTTCAAGTGAGTAAGTACCCGCTTTGTCATGCTGTTTGTCGTATTTTTTAGCAACCATTGACATATTTCCAAAGCATTCTCATCAGAAATAATAGTATGAGGATAGCGGTCAATATAGACTTGAATACTTTTAATTAAGTAGTTAAAAGTGGTTTCTTTTAAGGTAGGTTTTTTGAATAGCAAGTACCGCTGGAACAAATCAGAAAATGTTATTTCAGCTTTGGGTTCGATCGACTCCACAACGGTTAAATAAGTCGGTGGCTTATATTTTTTAAGAGTGCTGTCAAACTCTTCAAACTTAATATCTGCCTCAATTATTTGTGCTTTAGCTTGAGCAAGTTCTCGGTTTTCGACCGTATCAGCCATATTCAGATAAATAAATTTTTGCTTGCCGTCAAACAGATGTATTGGCAGTTGCAGTCTCAGCCTTCCCTCGTTGGACTGCACCACTACAGTCCCATTTTGAGCTTTTTTGAGAAAATTTGCCATAAACCTTACCAGTTCAATGCCCCTAGTGTAATCATTTTGAACATAAGATGAATACAATATTTATATAATTAAATGTTACATATTATCACAGACTAGACTATTAGGGGGATTGAGTGCTATGATAAATAACCTTCCCATGCTGAACGTCGTGGGTTCGAGCCCCACCGCCCGCTTTAACTGAATTTTCATACTTGTATGAAAATTAATTAGTGCTATCAATTCGATCTATGGCTAATTTCTTAACCGCTGCATTATATAAATTCGTTGAACTATCCGATTTTGCTGAGCTGAAAGCACCGCTAATCGATTGTTGCAACAAAAACAACGTCAAAGGCACCATCTTGTTAGCAGCCGAAGGCATCAATGGTACGATCGCAGGTTCATCCGAGGGCGTGCGCGCAGTGCTCGCATTCTTGCGAAGTGACGCGCGTTTTGCTGATTTGGTTCACAAAGAATCTTTCTCAGAAAAAGCACCGTTTTACCGCCTGAAAATCCGCTTAAAACGCGAAATCGTCACCATGGGAATACCCGATATTAATCCATCTCTCATGGCTGGCAAATATGTCAAGCCCGATGAGTGGAATCAATTGCTTGACGATCCTGATGTTGTCGTAGTTGATGTGCGTAACGACTACGAAGTATCTATGGGTACTTTTGCAGGCGCTATCAATCCCAAAACCAAAAGCTTTTCCGAGTTACCTGAATGGGTGCAGCAAGAAACTGCTTTGCGCGATAAACCTAAGGTAGCAATGTTTTGCACCGGTGGCATTCGCTGCGAAAAATCTACTGCTTTTTTGCGATCGCAAGGTTTTCAGGAAGTCTATCATCTCGAAGGCGGAATTTTAAAATATTTGGAAACGGTTCCGGAAGCAGAAAGTCGTTGGGAAGGTGAATGTTTTGTCTTTGATGAACGGGTTTCTGTTGTTCACGATTTAAAACCTGGTAACTATGAACTTTGTCGCGGTTGTCGTCATCCGATTAGTGCGGAAGATAAGGCTTCGGAATTTTTTGTACTGGGCGTGAGTTGTCCTCATTGTCATGACTCGAAAACCGAAGCTAAAAAACAAGCTTTATTAGAGAGGCAGCATCAGATTGAGCTTGCTAAGCGTCGCAACCAAGTACATATTGGCGCGTGCTATGATGCTAAGGAAAAATTCGATCGCGCGATCGACTAAAAGGTATGTTGTTGGGCCCCGGCCCCAAGAGCGCTGAAGCGCAACTACGTACCAAGATAAGGTATGTTGTTGGGCCCCGGCCCCAAGAGCGCTGAAGCGCAACTACGTACCAAGAAAGGTATGTTGTTGGGCCCCGGCCCCAAGAGCGCTGAAGCGCAACTACGTACCAAGAAAGGTATGTTGTTGGGCCCCGGCCCTAAGAGCGCTGAAGCGCAACTACGTACCAAGAAAGGTATGTTGTTGGGATGCGAGCCCCAAGAGCGCTGAAGCGCAACTACGTACCAAGAAATGACTAATGACTAATGACAACTGACTGTATGTCACAAATATATCCAATTTTATATTCATTCCGCCGCTGTCCCTATGCTATGCGCGCCCGTTTGGCACTGATGGTTAGCAATCGCCCGTGTGAGTTGCGGGAAGTTGTTTTGCGAGACAAACCACAAGAAATGTTAGATATATCTCCGAAAGGTACAGTACCGATATTGATTGATGTTGGCGGCCGCGTACTCGATCAAAGTATTGATATCATGTTGTGGGCGCTGGAACAACACGATCCTGAAAAATGGTTGAGGCCACAGGAAGGTTCTGTTGCAGAAATGCTCGAACTTATTTCTCAATTTGATTATGGATTTAAATATCATCTCGATCGTTATAAATACCCCGAGCGTTATGCTGGTGTTGATGCCCGAGCACATCGGGATGAATGTGCTTTATATCTGGGGAAACTCAATGCTAAATTAATTAAGAATAAATATTTGTTTGGTAATAATGTAGCATTGGCTGATATGGCGATCGCACCTTTTGTCCGTCAATTCGCCCATACCGATAAAATTTGGTTCGAGGAACAGCCTTGGATTCCCCTACAAGCTTGGTTGACAGCCTTCACCGACTCGGAAATTTACGCTAGTGTGATGCAGAAATACCCGAAATGGGAATCGGGGAATGCAGCCGTTGTTTTTGGGCGATCGTAATTACTTATCAAGCCGTTTGTAGTGAGGACTTTAGTCCGCATCCAAGAGAGGACTAAAGTCGGAACGATCGAACATTGTGGTTTGTAGTGAGGACTTTAGTCCGCATCCAAGAGAGGACTAAAGTCGGAACGATCGAAGGTTGTGGTTTGTAGTGAGGACTTTAGTCCGCATCCAAGAGAGGACTAAAGTCGGAACGATCGAACATTGTGGTTTGTAGTGAGGACTTTAGTCCGCATCCAAGAGAGGACTAAAGTCGGAACGATCGAACATTGTGGTTTGTAGTGAGGACTTTAGTCCGCATCCAAGAGAGGACTAAAGTCGGAACGATCGAACATTGTGGTTTGTAGTGAGGACTTTAGTCCGCATCCAAGAGAGGACTTTAGTCGGAACGATCGAACATTGTGGTTTGTAGTGAGGACTTTAGTCCGCATCCAAGAGAGGACTAAAGTCCTTACTACAAACTAATGTTATTCTATTCCCTCAGGCGTTAGTGTATTCTAACAGATATTGTCAGGCTAAAATTATGATTGATGTTGGTTCATTAGTTCGATCGCCCAAAAACGATATGGGAATCGGAAAAGTTGTCGAGGTATCCCACCCAGACGCCATAGTTGAATATTTTTGCTCAGTAAAAAACCGCATCCGCAAAACTGTACCCCTCGCTTTGCTGCAAGAAGCCCGACTTCAGCGACAAACCCGCTGCTACCTCTGGAGTACAAGTCACGAGAGGTGGATAATTGGTCGAGTTTATGACTGGGATGAAGATAAACTAGAGTACGAAATCGATCTCCCCGACAGCCAAAGTTTGCAAGCTGTTGAATCCGAACTTTACGTTCGCTGCAATATCCCGATCGCCGATCCGATCGACATTTTAGCAGTCAAAGGTCAAGAAACCCCGTATTTTCACGATCGCCGCTTGGCTTTTGTGCAATCTGCGATCGAACAGCGCGCCGTCAGTCGCGGCATGACTGGCTTAATTTCTGCCAACATAGACCTGTACCCGCACCAAGTTGAAGTCGTGCGGCGCGTCCTAGAAGACCCAATCGTGCGCTATTTGTTGGCAGATGAAGCAGGACTGGGGAAAACAGTAGAAGCGGGAACAATTCTCCGCCAATTCTTGCTAGACGATGCTAACGGGCGCGCTGTGGTAATCGTTCCCAAATACCTGCTCGAACAGTGGCGGCAAGAGTTAGAAAATAAATTCTATTTGTCTCATTTTGCCGATCGAGTACAGCTTGTTTCGTTGAGCGAAATCAATCAAATTAGCCGCAATGCTAACCTAGATTTTCTGATTGTTGATGAAGCGCAAGAACTCGCAGCGATGGCTAATTCGATCGATCGCAACCAACAACAATCCTTTGAACTCTGCCAGAAACTAGCTCACAAAAGCAAAAACTTATTGTTATTATCTGCAACGCCAGTCATCGGCCGCGAGCAAGATTTTCTCACGATGCTGCACTTGCTAGACCCCACAACCTACCGTGTTGACGATTTAGAAAGTTTCAAAGCACAGGTGCAGAACCGTCAAGAAATCGGTCAAACTTTACTCGATTTCCGAGAGACAACACAGCCTGCGGTTTTGCAAACAAAACTTGCTCAACTTCGCACTCTTTTTGCTAAAGATGATTATTTGATCGGATTGACGAAGGAATTAGAAAAATGCTTGAAAACCCAAGAAGCCGAAGAAATATCTCGCCCGATCCGAACTATTCGCACCCACGTTAGAGATACCTACCGCCTGCACCGCCGCATTCTCCGCAACCGCCGGGATGCGGTGGAAGATGTGATTTTCGATCGCGATACAGTACCTAAAGCCGAGTACGATCTCAATGACGAACAGTGGTCTGAAATTCAAACTGTACTCGATAAATGGCGCGCTGCTGCTCCCAAATCTAGCGAATATCAGAGAATTTTTCTGCTGTTTTTCCGCGCTTCCGGTACTTGGTTGAATGTTTTGGAACGGGTTGTCAAAGCTCGCTTGCAGAAAAAATCCAGTCCAGAGCTCGATCGCGAATTCGGACAAAGCGACACCGCAATTTTGACCAAAACAGCGCCGTTTCCCGAAGAAAGGGAACTGCTGGAAACCTTGCTCAACACGGTGTCAAAGGTCGAGGAAGGATTCGATCGACCGGGTTTGTTACGAATCGCTATTTTGCGATTTCTCGCAGTTGCATTGAAGGTTCCGCGCGAATATCACAGCAATCCTCGCGATTTGCTATCGAGAATTCAGCAGCAAATTAAACGGCCGATTCCGGGCGAGCGTTTCCCGAAAATTGTGATTTTCACCAGTTTTACGGTAACTTGTCAAGAGATTGCCGAAAATTTAGCTAAAATCTTTGGTAAAAAGGCGATCGCCAGCCATGACACGAGCAAGTCTGCGGATGATGTGGAGGCGAGTCTCAAGCGATTTAAGACTGAACCGCATTGTTTTATCTTAGTGTGCGATCGATCGGCCCAAACAGGCGTCAACCTGCAATTTATAGATTGGTTAGTGCACTTCGATGTACCGTGGTTTCCCAACCAACTAGAACAAAGACTCAGCAGAGTCGATCGCATTGGTAGCAAAATGGGAGTGCAATTTTGTTTGTTTGCAGGCCCGGATATGCCCGACAGCCCCCACGAAGCTTGGTTTCAAGTCTTAAAAAACGGGTTTGATATCTTCAACAAATCTATTTCCAGCCTTCAGTTTTATGCCGAAACCAAACTGATTGCACTGGAAGAAAAGTTGTTTGCTGAAGGAGCGAAGGGCTTATCAAGCGAAATAGAATCGATTAAAACTGAAATCGAACAAGAGAAAATCAAAATCGACGAACAATACGCCCTCGATGAAATTGATATTCTTGATGACAGCGCATCTCAGTATTTTGAAGCCCTCGATAACTGCGACGCACGCCATAAAGAAATGCAGCGGGCGGCGGAAGGTTGGTTGTGTCAAGCCCTCCACTTCAAGCAAGTCGAACATTCCAGTATATCCGGGCTAGTCCGCTATCAACCTACTCAAAAAACCTTAATTCCCTCGAATGATTTGACAACTCGATTAGTTCCCTATTGTCAGCAGTACGGTAGCTACAATCGGCGCATTGCTCATCAAAATACCGATGTCGTTCTTTATCGAACTGGCGAGGGATTAATTGATGCACTGGGCGCTTATGTTCGCTGGGACGATCGGGGCCAAGCTTTTGCGATGTGGCGTCACGATGAAACTTGGGATGCTGCGGAGGGGAAGGAATGGTTCGGCTTTCAGTTTAATTATTCAATCCAGACTGATGTGCAGCCTGCTGCTCGAGTTTTGCAAGCACAAAACATCGAGAATTACAATTTAAAAGCTTTGCAGCGGCGCGCCGATGCTCTGTTTTTACCAACTTTTGAAACTGTGTATGTAGATGCTCGCAGCGAACAAATGTCTCTAGTAGAAGATGCGGAAGTTTTGGCAATATTGCAGCGCGGTTATAAGGGGAAAGGCGGCCCGAATCGAGATTACAATTTGTCTAAAAATCGCACGTCGCTGATAGACAATTTTGTGGATTCCCTGGATTGGGATGATTTTTGTCAGAAGGGGCGGGTGGTATCGGAGGAATTGCTGCGCGGGCGTGAAGCTTTTGTCGAAATGTGCAATAATTCTGCTACCAGTGCTGCAATTCAACTCAAAAATCGGGTGAATCAATTGCAATTACGTTTGAATCGACTTTCTAAATCGGAACAGCTTTTAGAATCAGTTTTGGCTGATGAAATTAGTACCGAAAGTTTGTTGAGTCAAGCGGTTTTAGCCGGAATTCGCCAACCGCACCTGACTCTTGAGTCAGTAGGATTTATTGTGATTTCTGGGCGCGCTCCTGTGAAATCCGAGGATGAGGGATAATTTAGCTATAATATCAAATCTGCTCTTAATCGGAATGATTAATCCCTCTCTTCTCTCCCTCTGTGTCCTCTGCGGCCTCTGTGGTTTAATCATTCCGGTAGAGCCAGATTCGATCTAAATTGAAAAGAACACGCAGTCTTTCCTCTACCATCATTAATGTTGTTGGAGAGACTGCACCTCCTCAAAAATAGCTCCCCGCTGCTGTAAATTCAGCTTGACATCATCCGCAAGTCCCGAGTTATTCCCAAACCTGGCCGACTTGACATTCGCACCGCTGAAATTAGCATTTGTTAAGTTAACTTCCAGTAGATTTGCGCGGCTCAAATCTGCACCGCTGAGGTTTGCTAAAGCCAGACTGGCGCGGTACAAATCTGCACCGCTCAAATCGGCATTTCCCAGGAAAGCACCGCTCAAATCTGCACCGCCAAATTTAGCATTTTGCAGGTTGGCGTCGCTAAAATCGGCATCGTTTAAGTTTGCACCCCGGAAATTTGCCGCCGGGAGATTTGCACTACTAAAATCCACTGCACTTAAACTCGTCCCCCGCAAGCTACCGCCCGCGAAATCCATTGCGGGATTGAGATTGGCGATTGTTGCCAGTTCTACAAAATCATCGGTTTCAGCAGCTATAATGCGATCGACCATTTCCTGCAATTCATCTTCAGCCTGCGCGATAATTTCCACCTCAGGCTGTTCCACCGCAGGCAAATTGTAGGACAATAGCGCCCAACTGAGAGCCGGTTGGAGCTTATTTGCTAAATATACAGTCAGGATTCTTTCTAAAACCGAATGTTGATTTGGCGTAATATCGTGCGGCCACAAACCCTCCGCATCTGTGAGATAAATATCTTCTTTCGCAACTTCAAAAGCCGCTGCAATCCGCAATGGTTGGGCGGAAAATTCTCCCAGTTTAACACTTTTTAGCAAACCTTTTAATATTGGTTTGCCCCGTTTTAATGAAAAAATCCAAGCGGGTTTTGTGTCGTCGCCGATTGTGGAAACATGACAAAAGGTGCAGTCAGTTTCCTGAATTTTTTCCGCCTTCTCGTTGTCTCCAACTTCCCGCTGACTTGCGGTTGACAAAACCTCTGTACTGCTGTCGGTGGGCGACAGCTCAAAATCACCGACTAACTGACGCGATGCTACCGGAATTTCGCAGTTTTCCAGATTTAGTTTGAGCGTTCCGCCTTGCAGACCAAATTTAACGCGGCCGCCCAGCAGCGGTTCCCAATGCTCGTTAAAATTGAGGCTCAAGTGAATGTCGAGCTGCTGGGTTTGGGCTGCAACTGATGGTACTGGAATTGCTTCTAGTTGCATCCACAAGCAATCTGGGTATTTGTTGTGAGACTCTAGCGATCGCATATCGGTAGAAGTGCTGGCTCTGCCAGACTGTGATGGAGATTTTGACGAGTGCTTTATTTTATTTTATCACTATTAAGCAAAACTATTTAGCAAAATTTTATCTTTGATGATTTTGATAATTTATAGCTTTTGTCAAAAAAATGAGGTATAATTGACTGCTCGTATAACCAAAGATAAGAGGGCTGAAGCCCAACAACGTACCTAATTTTTCTGACCCGCGATCGCTTTAGCTTAATCGGTTGGTAGTATTTCGTTTTTTACCCAATTCCGAAATGCTTGAACTAATTCTAAATAATCCATTGTTTCCGCCTGTTGCAAAAACCCGACAATTTCTAAAATATGTACAGTGGGAAATGCTAAACTGCGATCGCACAAAACGTATGCTCTGTTTTCTAATATATTGATAATCAAGCGTTCGCCGTTATAAATCCAAACTTCCGGCACGCCGACATCAGCATAAACTTGCAAGCTATTTTCCGAACAACTCGTGAGATCGAGTTCCACTACTAAATCCGGGGGCGGACTTTGATTCGTGTCAATTCTTTTTATTCCTTTAATTGCAGAGAAATTCTGGATGTAAAAACATTCATTGGGTTCTGCACTGCTGAGCTCTGGACGCTTAAAAGTTGTGGAACCGACGGCTGCAATGTTCAGTCCGAATTCTTCAGCTAGGGTTTCCACAAATCTGGCGATTATTGTTTTGTAAAATTGGTGTTGTGGTGAAGGTTCCAAAATCTCTAGATTGCCACCATTGTATTTCAGCCGAAGCGGCCGGTCAATGTATTCGGCAAGCAAGGTTTCGTAGGTTTGCCAACTGATGCCAGATAACTGGATATTTTGGGCTGGCGAGGTGAGATTTTCAGCGGTCATAGCGGTATTTTGCTGAGTAGTTAGATCGCACTTTTGGATTATACCATCAATCGGCGCGATGGCTGCGCCCCGGCTTATGCCTACATACTCCTCACCTTCACTCATCGATCTGTGCGGGAAATACCGCAGATAAATCGAGAGACAAATCTGGGAAACCTGGAATTACCACAAACTCATTCGGCAAAACCACTCGTTTGACTCGATAATCGAAACCACCTCTTTGTTTTTGATAAGGTTCGCTGTGCATTTCCAGTTGAATATCTACCAAATTAAATATCCAATAATCACAAATTCCCGATTCAGCATAGAGAGATAATTTGGTTTCCCTGTCGTATTTCAAAGTAGAATTAGAAACCTCAATTACCAACAAAATATCAGCAGATTGAGGGTGAGGAGATAAAGAATTGTCAGAACGGCGGGCAATAACTAGATCGGGTTCTGGTTCGCTCTCATCACACAAAATAATTGGTTCCTGTACGCGCAGGCGAGCACGTCTTGCCAGTAAAATGATTAACTCCTCAACTAAAAGAGTATTGCAAATAGAGTGAAGCCTACCTTTAGCAGCCATTTTGATAATTTCTCCGCGAATCAATTCAAATCGGTTATCGGACTCAAAAAAACCAAGTTCTGCCAAACGGTGATATTCGGCGATCGAGAATCGTTTTGCTGTTACGGCAGTCATATCTTTTATTCCCCTCTACAATTACCAACATTCCCATTTTACTCGAAAATCCCGCCCCGCGCCGTCAACTCAACTTTGACCGCTTCTGAAATCCCCAAACAACCAACAAACCTGGCATTCTCCACCACCACATTTTTTAAATCAGCGCGGCTCAAATCTGCACCGCATAACTTGGCACCGCTCAAATCAACACCGCTCAAGTCAGCATTTTTGAAATCAGTGTTTGTCAAATTTGTATTAACTAAAATTGCATTCGGTAAATAAGCACTGCTCAAATTAGCTCCGGTTAAATTTGCACCGGTTAAATTTGCCCTCGGCAACTTGGTTCGCAAATCTGCACCGCTCAAATTGGCGCTGCTGAGTTCAGCATCCCGCAAATTAGCATTGCACAAAGTAGCATCAATTAAAATAGCAGAACTCAGCAAAGCACCGCTGAGATCCGCCAAGGTCAAATCTGCACCTTGGAGGTTGGTCTCGCGCAAATCTGCACCGTTTAAATCAGCGTAGTTCAAGTCAAAATTCCTTAAATCAGCTCCGGCAAAATCTTCGATGGGATTCAAACCAACTGTTTCTGCAAGTTGGACAAAATCCTGATGTTTATCGGTTAAAAATAGTTCCCGCACGATCGCCAATTGCTGCTGTCGGTACTCGTCGGCTTTCTCGTAATCGGCTAAATATTTGTAAGCCAGCTTCAAACTCTTGAGAGCACTGCGCTCAACGCGATCGTCCTTCTGGGCGCGCGCGATCGACAATTGCTGCTGATAACAGTCGATCGCACCGGGCAAATTTCCATTAGCATCGCAAGCCAGGGCCAAATTGCCCAAAGCTTCCAACTCTCCGCGAAAATCGTCAGTCTCTCGCGCGATCGCCAAACGCTGCTGCTGGTAATCCATAGCACCCGCAAAATCCTCAAGGGCACAGCAAGCATTGCCCAGATTTCCCAAAGCATTTGCCTCGCCCCGGCGATCGCCAATTTCCCGCGCTAACACCAAATGCTGTTGATAACAGTCGATCGCGCGATCGTAATTCAAGAGTGCCTCGTAAGCCACGCCCATATTACCCAATGCCGCACCCGATCGGCGCTTATCGTCCATTGAGCGATACAGCGTCAGGGCTTCCTGCCAAGAATCCAGCGCCTCCTCAAATTGGTGCGCCTGATATTGCAAAATCCCTTGCTTGATTAGCTCGCTAGCTTCTTCGCTCATACTATGCAAATTACTTAATAACTCAAATTGATAGTAATCGACTTCCAGCGGTAATTGCTAATGGGTAATTGCTAATTGCTAATGGGTAATTGCTAATCGGCAATCGGCAATCAGCAATCAGTATGACCAACTCTCGCCATTCTCCCCCTCTCCCATTCTCCCCCTCTCCCCCTCTCCCATTCTCCCCATTCAGACAAAAAAAAAGGAGAGTCACCTCAGTAACTCTCCTGACCATCAGGGTGCATCTTTTTAACATGATATAACATCTTGAGAATGAGGGGCGAAGCCCAGTTTGTCAGGCTTTGATGAAAAAGTATAGCTGGCGCAACGATTTAAACCTTGCGGGCTGAAGATTGGCAGTTGCTTCAGGTATCTTCCTTCGTGACAAGCGTCCTCCCGGTTCCACAATTCGGGATTCTTCCAAGCAGAAACCGCTCATCAGTATTTTCACGTCCGTGTCCCACAAAAAAAAGACAAAAAAAAGAGAGAGCTACGGAAGTAACTCTCCTTGCCATCAGGGTGCATCTACATAACAGACTATAACACATTAGGCATGAGGGGTAATACCCCCAAATATTAAGATATTGTCAAGAAATATAGAATTAATTGTAAAGTTACCATGAAGCGCTTCGGGCGATCGCGCGGCTGACTCAGAAAAAACCGATCGCCCGCTACTCTATCCGCTACACGATACCACGATTGAAACCTTCCAGAAACCGCTCATCCGTATTTTCACGTCCGTGTCCCACAAAAAAAAGACAAAAAAAAGAGAGAGCTACGAAAGTAACTCTCTTTGCCATCAGGGTGCATCTACATAACACAATATAACACGACGGGACTGAGGGGTGACACCCCAAATGTGAAGATATTGTCAAGAAATGTATACTTAATTGTAAAGTTACCATGAAGCGGGAAGAACGGGATCGGGAAAAACCGATCGCCCGCCACTCTATCGGCTACACATCATGATTGAAACCTTCCAGAAACCGCTCATCCGTATTTTCACGTCCGTGTCCCACAAAAAAAAGACAAAAAAAAGAGAGAGCTACGAAAGTAACTCTCTTTGCCATCAGGGTGCATCTACATAACACAATATAACACGACAGGACTGAGGGGTGATACCCCCCAAATGTGAAGATATTGTCAAGAAATGTATACTTAATTGTAAATTTACCATGAAGCGGGAAGGACGGGATCAGGAAAAACCGATTGCCCGCCACTCTATCCGCTACACGACACCCTTAATGGCTGCTTAGGCTGGGCTGTTAAGCTTGGCTGCCAGCAACTCATTGGTCAATTTGGGATCGGCCCGGCCGCCTGTCTCTTTCATCACCTTGCCGACGAAAAAGCCCAGCAGCTTAGTTTTGCCAGCCCGGTACTGTTCGAGCTCCTTGGGATTGGCGGCCAACACGGCATCGATCGCGCGATCGATCGCCCCTGTATCAGAAATTTGAATCAAACCCTTGCTTTCAACCAACTTCTGAGGCGAACCGCCGTTTGCTAGTAACTCCGGCAAAATATCCTTAGCGATTTTGCCGCTGATCGTGCCAGCATCAATTAGCCCCAGCAATTCGGCCAAATCCTGCGGTTGGAAAGGAATTTCTGCGATCGCCAGTTTCTCATTTTTCAGATAAGCAGTGATATCGCCCATCACCCAATTCGCAGCTTGTTTAGCCACAGCACCGGCGGCGATCGACTTTTCAAAATACTCAGCCACCGCTTTGTCGTCAGTCAAAACCCGCGCGTC
Organism: Microcoleus sp. CAWBG58; assembly: GCF_020883045.1. Classification (NCBI taxonomy): domain Bacteria; kingdom Bacillati; phylum Cyanobacteriota; class Cyanophyceae; order Oscillatoriales; family Microcoleaceae; genus Microcoleus; species Microcoleus sp. CAWBG58. The sequence goes on from NZ_JAHRFA010000025.1 coordinate 20,161, forward strand.
GTAGGGAGAAAGACCTAGTTGAGTTTCGTAGCGGTATCGTTTTTCTGCTGGCAATTCCGGCAGTTGAGCTTTCCAATCGTGGAGTTGATCTGCCGAAACCTCGATCGGAGGCAAATCCGGTTCCGGGAAATAGCGGTAATCGCTCGCACCTTCCTTAACCCGCATACTGAAAGTACACTGCTTGTTTTCATCCCAAAGCCGGGTTTCTTGGACGATCGTTTCGCCATTCTCGATCGCTTGAATTTGCCGCTCGATCTCGTAATCGATCGCCCGTTCGATCGCATTAAAAGAGTTCATATTTTTAATTTCCACCTTCGTGCCGAACTCTTTTCTGCCAACGGGGCGCACCGAAATATTCACGTCGCACCGCAGGGAACCTTCCTGCATATTCCCGTCGCCGACACCGATATAACGCACGATCCGGCGCAATTCTTGACCGTACTCAGCAGCTTCCGCGCCCGTTCGCAAATCCGGTTCCGAAACAATTTCGATTAAAGGCACGCCGGCGCGGTTGTAATCTACCATTGAATAAGTAGAACCACTGAGGCGATCGCTACCGCCGTGAACCAATTTGCCTGCATCTTCCTCCATGTGCAAGCGAGTGATGCCGATTTTTTTTCTATTAGAATTGCCCGTCTCGTCCACCAGTTCAATTTCTAGCCAACCGTTAGTAGCGATCGGCAAATCGAACTGAGAAATTTGATAATTTTTTGGCAAATCGGGATAGAAATATTGCTTGCGGTCAAACTTACTGTAAGGTGCGATTTCGCAGTTAAGAGCTAGCCCTGCTTTCACTGCATACTCCAGCACTTTTTGATTTAAGACTGGCAACACTCCAGGCATTCCCATACAAATGGGGTCAATGTTAGTATTTGGAGCATTGCCAAATTCCGTAGAAGAACTGGAGAAAATTTTAGTATTCGTACTCAATTGACAGTGAGTTTCGAGACCGATAACAGCTTCGTACTGAGTTTGGTTTTTTATCGAAGAGGGTGCAGCAGCAGTCATAAGCGACCAAATAAAGACTGAATAACTTTAAGATTATATTTTAGCTGTTTATTGACGAAACCGCCTTGAGATTATTGGTCGGGCGGTGACGGTTCTTACTTCGCACCGGCAGAGTTCGCAAACAAGATCGATCGACCATTTGGGCCGCTGGTGGCTAATAATTCACTTTCCTGGGTTAGTTTTCGCCCGCCGGACTCGTCTTGCTGGCGATCGGCACACCCAATGCTCTACTGCGGATGCGCGATCGGCTCGCGCACAGCTCTGCCTCAGTATTATTTCGATCGCCTAAAACCACAATCCTGTGCAAAAATATACAGAGCAGAGTGCGCCCGTACTTGGGTGAGGAAAGTTTTGGGGCGATCGATCGCAAGTGCCGATCTGCACGCTAAACCTATACCTGCCCTCTTTAACGCTCTTTCGTCACTCTCGTCATATAAAAACCTGGAACTTTTACACCGAGAGACTTTCCCCTTTTGAGCTTGAGGTATGGGTTCCTATCAGTTTGCGATCGCCAGATTGCCCATTGAGTATAAGTTTCATCAGTTGGCTGCAATTTTTATTTTTCTGGAGTGACAAAAGAGCGTTAATAGCACCGCCGCCACTCAAAATCGGCGCCACGCACAAATTAAAAATTAAAAGTGTATAATTTAAACAATAAACTACACATTTTAAATTTTTAAATTTTAATTTAAAAGTCTCAACGTAACACTTGCTTAACTGTCAAAAATATGGCTGAAATTCCAGTGGAAAGTGCCTCACTATTTCAGAACAGAATCACTGAGCTAGAGCAGGCGGAATCAGCCCTCGAACTCGCTTGGAACGAACTCGAAAAACAAACAGCAGAAACCATTGCTCAGATAGCCAAAGCCGGCGTAGCAAACGCACAGGAAATCAGCGAGCGCTTTGTCGCAGCAAAGGAACTCCGCCAGCAACTTCAAACCAAAATAAAACAAGCCAACTCGCAGCGGGAATTTCACCTAGAAAACTCGCCAATGGCAGTTATAGAGTGGGATAGCGAACTGCGGGCAGTGCGGTGGTCGCCAATGGCCGAACAAATATTTGGCTGGAGTGCAGCAGAAATAATCGGCCAATACTGGCACGAATGCTCAATAATTTATCCAGAAGACTTCGAGCAAGTCAGCGCTGCGGCAAATCAAATGTTTTACAGCAGAGAACCCCGCAACGTTTGCCGCAAACGCAACTCTACCAAAGATGGCTCGGTAATTTACTGCGAGTGGTACAATTCTGCACTGCTCGATGCAGAAGGAAAATTAGTTTCAATTCTGTCTTTTGCCAGAGACATCACCGAACAGCACCGCACTCAAGAACAACTTCGCCAGCGCCAACAGGCCTTCAGCGCCCTAGCGGAAAATGCTACCGATATCATAGCGCGGTTCGATCGAAAATTCCGCCACATTTACATCAACCACGCAGTAGAATCAGCAACCGGAAAACCCCCCGCAGAATTTATTGGCAAAAGCAACATAGAATTAGGAATGTCCCCCCACATTTGCAACCTGTGGGACGAAGCGTGTGTCAAAGTTTGTCGCACCGGCAAACAAGAAACCATCGAATTTGACTTTCCCACTCCCGATGGGACAAAATACTATCAAAGTCTAGTAATTCCCGAATTTGCTGAGGACAATTCAGTAGAAACAGTTTTAAGCATCACCCGGGACATCACAGAAATCAAACAAGTCGAAGCTCAGTTGCGTCAAAGCGAAGCTAGGTTTAGGCGCGTAGTTGACTCTAATATTATCGGCATATTTTTTTGGGAAATTAACGGTCAGATTACCGACGCAAATCAGGCTTTTTTAAACCTAGTAAAATACACAAGACACGATTTGCTTGAAAAAAAAATTAGCTGGCTAAAAATGACACCGCCAAAGTACCGCAGCCTAGACGAACAAAAACTTGCAGAAATGACAGTTACCACCACAGCTATTCCCTATGAAAAAGAATACATCTGCTCGGACGGCAGCCGCGTTCCGGTGCTGCTAGGCGCTGCATTTTTAGAAGGAAGCCAGGAAGTTGGGGTGAGTTTTGTGCTGGATTTGACACAGCGCAAACAAGCTGAATTAGATCTGCAAAAACAGCAACAACTTTTAGAAAGCATTGTTACAACCCTCCCGAACTTTCTGTACATTTACGACACAGAAGCACAGGAAAATATCTATGCCAATGCAGCCGTCACAGCCATCCTGGGCTACACTCCCCAAGAAATGCAAGAGTTGGGTACAGAAGCTATTTCTACCTTAGTTCACCCCGAGGATCTGCACAAGTTAAGTGCAAGTATGCAGTTGCTGACAAACAGCACCAACCCTCACGCTACAAGTGACACTGACTACAGAATCAAACACAAAAATGGGGAATGGCGCTGGGTGCACGATCGATCGACAATTTTCAAAAGAACCCCAGGGGGACAAATTCAGCAAATTATCGGTTCGATACTCGACATCAGCGATGCCGTGGTGGCAGCTACGCAACGCAAACAAGCCGAAGAATCCTTAAAAGAGCAAAACGAAGTGCTGCAAACAATCTTCGACAACGTGCCAGTCATGCTATCATTCTTGGGACATAGCGGTGAAATAGAGTGGGTAAACCGCTACTGGGAAAAAGTGCTGGGCTGGAGTTTTGCAGAACTCAAAAACTACGATATCTTTGCCGAATGCTACCCGCAGGCAGAATACCGCCAATACGTTTTGGATGAAATCCAAGCAGCAACTGAGAACTGGAAAGACTTCAAAACAACAGTTAGAGACGGGCGAATAATTGACACTACTTGGGCAAATATTCGTCTCTCCGACGGCCGACACATCGGCATCGGTCAAGATATCAGCGATCGCAAACGAGCCGAAGCAGAACTCAAACAGCTCTACGAAACTTTAGAAGCTCAAGTCGCCCAGCGTACCGCCGAACTTGAGACTTTTTTTGATGCTTTACCCGATCGCATTTTTGTTGTAGAAAGCGAAGAGATGCGTCAGGTTTTTGTCAATAAATCTTTGGCAAAAATGGCAGGGTTCAACAGCCGAAAAGAAATGCAAGGAAAAACCGTGTCTGAGTGTTTTTCCCCTGAAGTTGCCACAAAATTTGTGCGTGAAAACTTGCTGGTATTTGAATCAGGTGAAACTCTACACTTGCAAGAAAAATTTGTATTGTCCGGCGATACTGTTTACTTCGACACTTTTAAAATTCCTCTCAGGAATCTCGATGGCGAGGTTTATGCTTTAATTGGCACTTCTCGCGATATTACTGAGTTGGTTGAGACAAAACAAGCTTTGTCGCAACGCACTGAGCAATTAGAGGCTGCCAATCAAGAATTAGAATCTTTTTGCTATTCTGTTTCCCACGATCTCCGCGCTCCTTTACGCCATATTTCAGGTTTTGTTAATGCTTTGAAACAACGCTTAGAATCAACTGAAATCTTGAACGATCCTAAAATCGTTCACTACATGGAAGTGATTGATGACAGCAGCCAAAAAATGAGTTTGTTGATTGACGGTTTACTCGCTCTTTCGCGGGTGGGCCGCACCGAGTTAGTGCAAATTCCGATCGATCTCACCCGCCTGGTGCAAACTGCGATTAAATTGACTAAACCCCGAACAGCCGGAGATCTGGCCCCAACTCCCGACAGCGTTGAATTTGCCGTCGGAGATTTGCCGACGGTGATGGGAGATCCCACCTTGCTGCAACAGGTGTTCAGCAACTTGATTAGCAACGCCGTTAAGTTCAGCCGCGGACGCACTCCGGCTACAATAGTTATTGATTCCTTACCTGATGGAACAATTTTTGTCAAAGATAACGGCGTGGGTTTTCCGATGGAATATGCCGATCGACTTTTTGGAGCCTTTGTGAGGCTGCACTCCCAGAGAGAATTTGAAGGTACGGGGATCGGTTTGGCGATCGTCCAGCGGATTATTCACCGCCACGGCGGGACGATTTGGGGCACGAGTTCACCTAGTCAAGGAGCCACGTTTTACTTTAAACTAGGGCAAACAATCTCAAACAGTAATCTAGATTCTTAAATTATCCTCTTTGTCAGGTAAATTAGGTGATCCTGGGCATTGGCCTGCACAGGGCATTGGTGCTTCCTTTTCTTCCTCCGAACTCCTAAGCGCGTAGCTCCCTTCAAAAGAAAACCGCCATAGTAGTTTTGAATTCAGAATTTAAAACTATTATACAGTTTAATAACTCACAGTCCGTGCGACTACCCCTCGCTTGCAAGTTCTAAATAATGTTTCAAGAATATAGCTATTTATGCTAAAAATCCCGAGTTAAAATCAAGGAAACTAAATCTAAAAGTGACATTTATCAAAACACGAACAACAAATTTAATACTCCACAATACCGTATGTTAGATAGAACTCAAACAAACTATTTACTAAAAATAGTATCAGAATCAACGTTAAAATTGTTGATAGTCGAAGACATGGCAGAAGATCTGGAATTAATAGTGCTCGCGTTAGAAGCGGGGGGAGTAAATTTTAACTACGATACTGCCGAAACAGCAACAGAGTGCAGACAACTGCTCCACAATTGCAAGTACGACGCTGTGCTGTCAGATTACCGCCTCCCTGGGTTTAACGGTTTAGAAGTGTTGAAATTAATGCAGGAATTAGGGCAAGAAATACCATTTATTTTAGTAACGGGAAGTTTGGGAGAAGAAGCGGCAGTTGAGTGCATCAAAGCCGGCATGAACGATTTTGTATTAAAAGGGCGGCTGTTTAGGCTGCCAACAGTATTAGAACGATCGCTCCAAGAATACAAAATGCGCCGCCAGCAACAATTCGCGATCGCCCAAATTCAGCGGCAAGCGACTCGTGAGGCGATCGTCAACCGCATCATCCAAGCCATGCGCGAAACCCTGGTACTCGACGAAGTGCTGCAAACTACCGCAGATCAACTGCACGAATCTCTCGAAATCAGCGGCTGCGCGATCTTGCAGCCAGATGCTGAAGGCAGAATTATAGTTCGCTATATCAGCAAAGCGGCAGAGAAACAAGGACTCATCGGAATAAATTGCGTATTTGCCCAACACTACCAAACCTCCCTCGCGTCAGGAGAAGCCGTCGTCATCGAAGAGTTATCGGGCCTGTGTCCGTCCCTGCAAGCATCAGCAGAGTTTGTAGGGTTTCGCACCGTCACGATCGCACCGCTGCTTTACCATCAGTCATTTTTGGGAGGAATTAGCATCTATCAGTGCGATCGCGATCGCTATTGGAGCGCCGAAGAACTGTCGCTACTCAAAGCGATCGCAGATCAATGTGCGATCGCGATCCACCAAGCCGAACTCTACCAACAAGCCCAAACCGAACTCGCAGAACGCAAACGCGCTGAAGCCGAAGTCCGCGGCATCCAGCAACAGCTAGCCACAATGGCAGCCAACATTCCCGGTTCAGTCTACCGCGCCGTGCTGCATCCAGACGGCACAACCTCCATGCCCTACATTAGTCCGGGGGTGCGCGAACTTACTGGGATCGGGCCAGAAGAAGCAATGGCGTACCCTGAACTGTTGACCAAAATCATCCATCCCGATGACAAAAGTTCCTATGACAGCAGCGTAGCAGCATCGAGTGCCAGTCTGTTGCCCTGCGATCGCCAGTACCGGATCCTGTTGAATTCAGGCCAAGTCAAGTGGGTGCAAGACAGCGCCAGATTTTCCAAAAACAAAAACGGGGACATCATTATAGACGGAGTAGTCCTCGATATCAGCGATCGGAAACAGGCAGAATCAGCCCTCAGACAAAGCGAACAGCGATTTCGATCGCTGATTGAAAACGCCACAGACATCACGATCATTCTCGACGCCGAGGGCATATTCCGCTACATCAGCCCTTCCGTCAAGCGAATTTTAGGCTACGCGCCCCACCAGGCGATCGGGCGCAGCGCCCTAGGGACTGTTCATCCCGACGACTGCGCGGCGATCGCCCAAACCCTCCACAAAGCCATTGAAAACCCCAAAACAAGCCAGTGTCCCCTGGAGTATAGAGTGCTCCACCGCAACGGTTCCTGGTGTTATGTAGAAGCTGTAGCCACCAATTTACTCCACGATCCGGCAGTCAAGGGCATCGTGATCAACTGCCACGACATCACTCAGCGCAAACTCGCCGAAGCGCAATTGCTGCACGACGCTTTTCACGATGCCCTTACCGGATTGCCCAACCGATCGCTATTTACCGATCGGCTGGAACACTCTTTGATGCTGGCAAAACGGCGCAAAGACTATATGTTTGCAGTGCTATTTCTCGATTTAGATCGATTTAAAGTAGTCAACGATTCCCTCGGCCATGCGATCGGCGATCAACTGCTAGTGGCGATCGCGCAGCGTCTCACAGCTTGTCTCAGAGTCGGAGATACAGTGGCCCGCCTCGGAGGAGACGAATTTGTGCTGTTGCTAGAAGACATCGACGGCGTAAATGAAGCTACCAACATAGTCAATCGATTGCAAAAGACAATCACCTCCCCCATCATGCTAGACGGACACGAAGTCTTTATCACCGCCAGCATCGGCATTGCATTGAGCTCCGGCGAATACGAGGAACCGACAAGCCTCCTGCGCGATGCTGACACCGCCATGTACCGCGCCAAAGAACTCGGCAGAGCCCGACACGAAGTTTTCAATAGTTCTATGCACGCCCACGCTTTGAAGCTGTTGCAGCTAGAAAATGACCTGCGACGGGCGATCGAATCAATTAGAGACCCCGCTAGAGAAGAAGACTCTGTGCAATCAGCCCGATCGGGCTTACCTCCCTTATCCCTAACACCCCAGTTTATCATTCACTACCAGCCGATTATGTCGATCGCCAATAACATAATTATCGGTTTTGAGGCCCTGGTGCGGTGGCAGCATCCAGAACGAGGCTTAGTTTCGCCCAACGAATTTATTCCCATAGCCGAAGAAACAGGAGTGATCGTACCGCTGGGCCGCTGGGTACTCCGCACAGCTTGCCAGCAAATCCGCCAGTGGCAGCAGCTATTTCAAAGCAACCCGCCCTTAAGCGTCAGCGTCAACCTGTCAGTCAAACAGTTTTCTCAGCCAGATTTAATCGAATATATCGATCGAGTTCTCGAAGAAAGTCACCTCGACGGCAACAGTTTAAAGCTAGAAATTACCGAAAGCGTACTCATAGAAAATTCCGAATCAGTCACAGCCATGCTGGTGCAGCTTAGAGCCCGAAACATACACCTGTGCATCGACGACTTCGGCACCGGCTATTCATCACTCTCCTACCTGCACCGCTTCCCCACCAATACCTTAAAAATAGACCGATCCTTTGTCAGCAGGATGGGAGGCGACTTCGACCTCGGCAAAGGAGGCATTGACCCCACAGAAATTGTGCGATCGATCGTGACTTTATCCCACAATTTAGGAATGGATGTAGTAGCAGAAGGAGTCGAAGAAGCCTCCCAACTATCGATACTCAAAGGATTAAAATGCGAGTTCGCCCAAGGATTCTTTTTCTCAAAGCCAGTAGACTCTCAAACAGCAGCAGTCTTAATCCAGCAGCAAGCACAAAATTAGAATTTAGTAAGATTTATACCATGTCTGCTTGATTACCATAAAAAACCGTTTGTAGTGCGGACTTCAGTCCGCTCGCTCCGTTTGTAGTGCCGACTTCAGTCCGGTCGCTCTTGTCTGTAAAAAAACACAGCACTTTGTGCGTCTCATTTCAGATTGACACTCCTCAGTCTTTCATACACGAGGATTCTTGTTTCAGCGAATTGACTTGCCGATCGAGAATTACTTCTAAATCAGTAGCGGTCAATTCTCCACAAGCGTTATGGGTATTACCCCAAGTTCCGGTATGCCCTACCGTACTCAATCCTCTCCTGAGGATATTTCTAGCTGCATTATCGTCGCGGTCTAAAACACACCCACACCTACAAACATGAGTTCGTGTTGATAGACTTTTCTTGACAATCGTTCCGCAACTAGAGCATTCTTGGCTTGTTCCGTTTGGTGGAACGGCAATCGTTATTCTTCCGAACACCTTGCCGAAATATTCCAACCAAACTCGGAACACATACCAAGAAACATCGTTAATACATTTCGCCAAACAGTGATTCTTCACCATATTCTTGATTCTCAAATCCTCGTAGGCTACACAGTCGTTTGACTGGATTACGCATCTTGCTAATTTAATCGCAAAATCTTTACGTTGCCTACTTATCTTGAGATGGCACTTACCCAGAATCCCTCTAGCTTTCATCCGATTCTTCGACCCTTTGACTCGTTTTGATACTTGTCTTTGGGCTTTCTTTAACCTACGCTCTCCCTTCCCCAGAAATCGTGGATTTTCGACGGCAACGCCACTAGAATCAGTGTAGAACTCTTTCAGTCCGACATCTAATCCAATAGTATTCCCAGTAATTTCACTCACTTCTGAGCGGTCAACTTGAATACAAAATTGAGCGTAATACCCGTCTGCACGTTTAACCAATCTGACTCGTTTAATTTGAGTCAACGAGTAAAAATGCAAATCGCGCGTTCCTTTTAGTTTCAGTTTTCCAATTCCTTTCTTATCAGTGAAAGTGATAGACTTTCTGTCTGATGCTAGTTTCCATCCCGATGTCTTGTATTCAACGGAACGGTTGTCTTTTTGGAACTGCGGAAAACCTTTTTTACCGGGAGTCTTCTTTTTGCAGTTATCGTAAAACCGTGAGATCGCAGACCAGGCTCTTTCTGCACTGGACTGTCTAGCCATGCTATTTAATTCGTCGCAAAACGGAAACTCTTTCGCTAAGACAGCACTATATTTGTTGAGGTCAAACTTGTTAACTTTTTCGTTATCCATCCAAAAGCGAATTGCTTTGTTACGGATGAATTGTACAGTCTTTATTGCTGCATCGACAGCATTAAATTGTTCTCGTTTACCGTAAGTTTTGAACTCAAAAATTAGCATGACTTCGACCTCATCACGATTTTCTTATGCTACCAGTGGTAGACTAATATTGTTGCTTGTGTTGCAAATCTTTACAAGGAACCATGCTTTAACCGTAGGCTTGAAGAGAAAGCCGTCCTTCTAGAACGGGGTTTTAAACCCGTTTTCTTGATAAAATCTTAAAATATTTTAAAGCTGTCCCTAACTACAGGCGTCATCCAAATCATTATGGCTATTGGCTACCTCGCCCTCGTTCTCCACGCCCACCTGCCCTTTGTCCGCCACCCCGAAAGCGACTACGTTTTAGAAGAAGAATGGCTGTTTGAGGCGATCGCCGAAACCTACATTCCCCTGCTGCAAGTCTTTGAAGGACTAAAACGCGACGGCATCGACTTTAAAATTACCATGAGCATGACACCGCCCTTGGTAGCCATGCTGCGCGACCCCTTGCTGCAAGACCGTTTCGACGACCACTTAGCAAAACTCGAAGAACTAGCCGAACTCGAAATTGAACACAACAGCGACAAAGGTCACGTTCGGTACTTAGCCGAACATTACACCGCCCACTTCTCCCAAGTTCGGAATTATTGGGAAAAGTTCGATCGAGACTTAGTCAAAGCCTTCAAACAATTTCAAGACAGCAACAACCTTGAAATCATGACCTGCGGGGCCACCCACGGCTACCTACCGCTGATGAAAATGTACCCCGAAGCAGTTTGGGCGCAAATACAAGTAGCCTGCGAAAGCTACGAACAAAACTTCGGCCGCCGCCCAAAAGGCATTTGGCTGCCCGAATGCGCCTACTACGAAGGCTTAGAGAGGATGTTAGCCGACGCCGGCCTCCGCTACTTCCTCACAGACGGTCACGGCATCCTTTACGCCCGCCCGCGTCCCCGCTACGGTAGCTACGCCCCAATTTTCACCGAATGCGGAGTAGCAGCATTCGGTCGGGATCACGAATCATCCCAGCAAGTTTGGTCATCCGAAGTCGGCTATCCGGGCGCCGCCGAATACCGCGAATTTTACAAAGACTTAGGTTGGGAAGCCGAATACGACTACATCAAACCCTACATCATGCCCAACGGCCAGCGCAAAAACACCGGGATTAAATATCACAAAATCACCGGTCGCGGATTGGGTTTAGGCGACAAACAGTTATACGATCCGTATTGGGCGCGGGAAAAAGCAGCCGAACACGCCAGCAACTTTGCCTTTAATCGCGAACGCCAAGTCGAGCACCTCAACGGCATCATGCAGCGTCCTCCGATTATCGTTTCACCTTACGACGCCGAACTTTTCGGTCACTGGTGGTACGAAGGGCCTTGGTTCTTAGACTACCTGTTCCGCAAGAGTTGGTACGACCAAAATACCTACGACATGACGCACCTAGCCGATTATCTGCGGGGAAATCCCACTCAACAAGTATGCCGTCCGTCCCAGTCTAGCTGGGGTTTCCGGGGTTTCCACGAATATTGGCTCAACGATACCAATGCTTGGATTTACCCGCACTTGCACAAAGCCGCGGAACGGATGATTGAATTGGGAAACATGGAAGCAGAGGATGAGTTGCAGTTGCGGGCTTTGAACCAAGCCGCGCGGGAAGTGCTGTTAGCTCAATCGTCTGACTGGGCATTTATCATGCGTACAGGGACGATGGTTCCCTATGCGGTGCGGCGGACGCGATCGCACTTAATGCGCTTCCACAAGCTGTACGATGAAGTCAAAGAAGGCAAAGTCGATTCCGGCTGGTTGGAGAAGGTTCAGGAGATCGACAACATCTTCCCCGAAATCAATTATCGCGTTTATCGATCGCTTTAAGCCAACTTCGAGCTAATTTCCCGCACAAAAAAACCCGCCAGTGCGGGTTTTTTTTATTAAATCTTAATTTACCCGCTCGTAGTAAGTCTTAGGGTGCGCCGCCATCAACAATATGTCGAGCAAATCGAACCATATAGTAGCAACGCACCATGCCAGGGGTGGCTTAACTAATATCATTTCTCTCAATTAGGACTTACGTACTGGTGGTCTGAAACCGGATTTTTTTACAAAAATTATTCTCTAGAGGCACAACTTTTGGGGAAAAACCTGTTTATTCGATCTAAAATGCGTAATTAGTGTCAATTTTTGATCCTAAAAAATTAGTTTCAAGTGTGTTTACTCAACTATTTTTCAGGTGCATTGCTGCTCGAAAAGTCGATTTTTATTGAAGATTTTTTATGTATCGGCACCCTAGGGCTTTAGACTACGTTTATCAACGTTAATCAGCCGTTTCCCTATCCATCAAAAAATTATGAGCGTTGCTGAATTTAGGTATGATTCAGTCGCTTAGGCAATCTCCGAAATTTAGAGTAGGGGCAATTCATGAATTGCCCCTACTCTAAATTTCGGAGGCAAATCATACTCCAAATCAGGAACGCCTAATTTTGTTCTCTAATTATACCGCGAATTTAGGAATACCAATTTGCTTACTTGTTCAGACGAAAAGAACATCAGGTTTGAGCGAACCAACTATACAATAAACAATCCTAATTTTTTATTGGTATTTAGAGGGGGGCAAAACTTGCGATCGCTTTTGGTAGTAGCAATAAAATGAAAATCATGTGGAAATTACGGATTCTAATCAGACCCCAAGTACGTTAAGATAGTCTGTATGACAAACATAGTCAACCAAAAAACTCGCAAAAAGCTCTCAGAAAAAGCCTTCAAATATTGTGTAGAAAAGCACACTTTTAGCTTGACTGTGGTATATTATAACATAATTCACTCACTAGATTTAATTTAACTAAATACTTATGAGTATTAAGATTAACTACCAATTAATAGAAAAAATTAACGAAGGTTTGAATACAGTAGTTTATCGGGCTCAGAGGAAGCAAGATCGACAAGCTGTAATCATCAAAATTTTGAGAGCAGAATATCCTAATCTCGAAGAGATTATGCAATTGAGACATGAATACGAACTCTCTAGAAATCTCAATTTAGAAGGTGTTGTCAAGCCCTACAGATTAGAAAATCATCGCAATGGTCTGGCATTGATATTAGAAGATTCAAAAGGAGAAGCACTCAAAAACTTTTTGAGCAATCACAAGCTTAAACTAAAAGATTTTTTATCAATCGCTATTCAGTTAGCAGATACTCTGGGTAAGCTGCATGACAAGCAAATTATTCATAAAGATATTAAACCAACAAATATCATCATCCATCCTGCCACCCTCCAAGTAAAAATTACTGACTTTAGTATTGCTACGCGATTGTCTAGATCGACCCAAACACTCAGCCATCCCAATTTACTAGAAGGCACAATTGCCTATATGTCACCAGAGCAAACTGGGCGGATGAATCGCTCAATTGACTACCGCACAGACTTCTACTCTTTAGGTATCACATTCTATGAAATGATGTGCGGTGAACTGCCATTTAAAGCTACAGATCCAATGGAATTAGTTCACTGCCATATCGCTAAACAGCCTGTATCGCCCTGGAAAATTATATGTGCAAAAGAGCAAAATAGGAAAGTAAAAATTAGCAGCGATTACTCCAAATCTCAAATTCAAAATGGCGAGATTCTCAAAGCAATTTCTGACATTGTAATGAAATTAATAGCCAAGACTGCTGAAGATAGATATCAAAGTGGTTATGGTCTCAAGGCGGATCTAGAACAATGTCTAAATCAATTGCAGCAAAATGGAAAAGATTGTAACTTTATTCCGGGCAAGTGTGATAAATCAGGTCATTTTCTGATCCCCCAAAAACTGTACGGACGAGAAACACAAGTAGCCAATCTAATGGATGCTTTTGATAGAGTTAGCGCTGGAACAGCCGAGATGATGCTAGTTTCCGGTTACTCAGGAATAGGTAAATCATGCTTAGTTTATGAAATCCACAAACCCATTGTCAGAGCAAGGGGTTATTTTATCGCTGGTAAGTTCGATCAATTTAAACGCAATATTCCCTATGGAGCCTTAATTCAAGCGTTTGAAGAACTAATTCGACAATTGTTAACAGAAAGTTCTGAAAAAATATTTTTTTGGAAACAGGAGATTTTAAATAATTTAGGTCAAAATACTAGAGTCATAATTGACGTTATTCCCGAATTACAATTAATTGTTGGCGAGCAACCCGAAGTTACTCAACTAGGGGCAAGCGAATCACAAAACCGTTTCAATCATGTTTTTCAACAATTCATTCATATTTTTACCCAAAAAGCACATCCCCTAGTATTATTTTTAGATGATTTGCAGTGGGCAGATTCTGCTTCTTTGAAATTGATTCATGTGCTGCTAACTGACCGAGATAGCAAATATTTATTGGTGATTGGAGCATATCGAAATAACGAAGTCAGCCCAGCTCATCCTTTAATGCAGACCTTAGATAGTATTTATTCATCTGGATCGATCGTCAATAATATCATCCTTCAACCGTTGACATTTAATACCGTCAGTCAATTAGTTGCTGATACTTTGGGTGAAAGCTTCTTATCAGCAGCATCTTCTCTGACTTGCTTGTTCGCTCAACAAGAACAACTTGAGGAAGAAAGTTTACTTGTAGGAAACGATGGATATGAAACACAAAGATGGCAATTACTAGCTGAGCTAGTTTTCAATAAAACTCAAGGAAATCCCTTTTTCTTAACTCAGCTACTCACTACCCTTTACGCAGAAAAGCTGTTGACATTCGACTTCAGCATTGGCAGATGGCAGTGGGATATGGGACAGATTCAAACTGTAGGAATCGCCGATTATAATGTCGTTGAACTCATCGCCAGAAACATTGAAAAACTACCTTCAGATACCCAGAAAGTTTTAAAGTTAGCAGCTTGTATTGGGAACCGATTTGATTTGGATGTTTTGGCAATAGTCAATGAAAAATCTATATCAGAAACGGCATCTGCTTTATGGGAGGGGCTTCAGACTGGTCTAATTTTGCCTTTGGGAGAAAGTGCTTGCAAAATACCGTTACTGTGCCAGGGTAATGAGTCCTTGGTAGTAGCCAATACTCAAGGAACCCAATTACAAATTAATAATTACAAAGTTTCCTACAGATTTTTGCATGACCGAGTGCAGCAAGCGGCGTATTCTCTGATTCCTGCTGAGCAGCAAAAAGCTACGCACCTGAAAATTGGTCAACTCTTGTTACAGAATATGAATCCAGACATCCTAGAAGACAATATCTTTGATATTGTTAACCAGCTAAATGTCGGAGTGGAATTCCTTACCGAGCAAGAAGAAAAATATAACCTGGCTCACTTAAATTTAATAGCTGGTCGGAAAGCCAAAGCAGCGTCAGCTTATGAAGCTGCTGTCACACAACTAAGAGTAGGGTTAAAACTCTTAGCAGAAAACAGTTGGCAGACCAACTACAATATGACACTATCACTCTATGTAGAAGCCGTAGAAGCGGAATATCTTAATACCAATTACGAAAGGTCAGCAACCCTGGCTGAAGTTGTTTTGCAAAAAGCAAATACTCTGCTCGAAAGAGTGAGGGTATACGAGCTCCAAATCCAGTTTTATATGGCTCAAAATCAGATGTTAAAAGCCATTGATACGGGTCTGCAAGTATTGGATATGCTGGGTGTTTCCTTGTCAAATGAAGTGGGCGACGGGGGTTTTGTTTTTGAGTTACCAAAGCTCAGTGACTTAGAAAATATCCCAGAAATGACAGACCCCTACAAAATAGCGGCTTTAAGGATAATGACATCCCTTGTTTCTCCTGCTGTTGCTGCTAATCCCGAAATTTTGCCCCTGCTTATAGTGAGCTTGGTTAAAATCTGCCTGGAACACGGCAACTCCCCTCTTAGTGCTGTTGCGTATGTTTCTTATAGTGTAATACTGTGTTCGGCAATCGGGGATATAGATGCTGGATATCATGCAGGCAACTTGGCTTTAAAGTTGTTGGATAAATTTAATGCGAACTCGCTTATATGTAAAGTACATCAAATATTTTATGGTTTGGTTATACATTGGAAAGCGCATGGTAAAGAAGCGTTGTTACCCTTACTCTCTGGGCTACAAAGTGGACTGGAAACTGGAGATATAGAATATGCTGGTTATTGTATTACTGTTTATTGCGCGAGCATATTTTTGACGGGGGAGCGATTAGATATTGTAGATCAGAAGCAAAGACAATATCTTGATTTGGCAATCAAGCTAAAACAAGACTATTCAATCTACTACATCAAAATATTCCACCAAATGACGCTAAATCTTGAAGATAGAAGTGGAGAAAAATGTCAGTTGATTGGCGAAAGTTTTAATGAAACACAAATGCTGCCTGTTTTTATTGAAACTAACAATCGAACCTTGCTATATGTTTCCTATCTTGCCAAAACAATTCTTTCTTATCTATTTAAAGAGCCTAAGAATGCTCTTGCCAGCGCCAGTTTAGGCGCAGAACACGCAGGTAACGTCATGGGTATGGTAGTTTCTGCTCCTCATAACTTCTATTATTCCCTTGCTCTACTCGCTGTTTATCCTCAAGTTTCTCAGGCCGAACAACAACAATATATGAGCTTGGTAGAAGCTAATCAACAACAAATGCAGAAATGGGCATTCCATGCCCCCTTTAACTTCCAGCATAAGTACGAACTTGTGGAGGCCGAAAAAGCAAGGATTCAAGGGCAAATTGTAGAATCAATGGACTATTATGACCGAGCTATAACGGGAGCTAAAGAACAAGGATACATTCAGGAAGAAGCACTAGCTTCAGAACTAGCGGCAGAGTTTTATTTATCCCTGGGCAGAGACAAGTTTGCTCAAATTTATCTGACACAGGCTTACTATGGATATATTCGTTGGGGAGCCAATGCCAAAGTTAAAGATTTAGAGTCTAGATATCCTTTGGTATTTTCCGAGATTCTAAAGCGAGAATCCATAGGCCTAGAGATTAATAGGACAACAACATCGGTCGCAGGAGGAAATTCGGCGGTATTGGATTTGTCTACTGTCAACAAAGCATCTCTAGCTTTGGCTGAGGAAATAGTGCTGGATAAGTTGCTGAATAAGTTACTTAAAATTGTGATGGAAAATGCCGGAGCTACAAGTAGCTGCCTGATTCTAGAAAAAGATGGAAAGCTTTTGATAGAAGCTACAGGTGTTGTGGATAGTGATGCGGTTGTATTGTATTCAGACTCACCATTTGAAACAAGTGACAATATTCCTATTTCTATGATTAATTATGTTCGCATTGCCAAAGAAAATATCGCATTAAATGATGCAGCAGTTTCAGGAATATTTATCAACGATCCTTACATCATCAAAACCAAGCCGAAGTCAATCTTGTCTATGCCTCTTATTAATCAAGGCAAACTAATTGGAATTCTTTATTTAGAAAATAATCTGACAGTAGGTGCCTTTACAACGGAGAGGCTGGAATTGCTGAAGATACTTTCTTCACAGATAGCTATCTCCCTTAAAAATGCGATGCTCTATGGTAAATTGGAAGCCGCAACTCAAAAATTGAAAACAGCCAACGAGCAATTAGACGATTACAACCAAAGGCTGGAACAGAAAGTCGAAGCAAGGACGCTGGAGTTACAAGAAACAAATAGACTTTTGAGAGAACAAGCAGTTGAGCTTGAACTTGCTTTACAGGAATTGCAAGCGACACAGACTCAACTAATTCAGACTGAAAAAATGTCAAGTCTGGGGCAATTGGTTGGTGGTATAGCTCACGAAATTAATAACCCGATTAACTTTATCTATGGCAATCTTACCCACTCTAGTGACTATGTCGATCACTTGCTGGGGTTGCTGAATCTTTACCAGCAGCAATTGCCTAATGCAACTCCTGAGATTCAAAAATATGCAGAAGATATTGATATCGAATTCATAATTTCAGATTTTCCTAGATTGATTGATTCGATGCAGGTAGGGGCAGAGCGCATTCGCCAGATTATCTTGTCGCTACGGAATTTCTCGCGCTTGGATGAGGCTCAAATGAAACCAGTAGATATCCATGAAGGGATCGATAGCACTCTGCTGCTGTTACAAAATCAGCTACAAGCCAGCACCTCAAAATTAGGTATTGAAATTGTTAAAGAGTATGGAAAATTGCCTAGGGTAGAGTGTTACCCCGGCTTTTTGAACCAAGTATTTATGAATATACTCAACAATTCGATTGATGCGATAGAAGAGTCATTTGCGGTTTTTCCCACAGTAGCTGCACAGAAAAAAGAATTTGTGACGCATAATAAAGGAAAAATTTGCATTCGCACCAGAGTCGTAAACCGTAATAAAGTGGAGATATCTATTGCCGACAATGGAGCGGGGATGACTGAGGAAGTATGTCGAAAAATTTTCGATCCTTTCTTTACTACGAAACCTGTGGGATCGGGTACTGGTTTGGGGTTAGCTATTAGCTATCAAATTGTGGTGGAAAAACATCAGGGGAGCTTAACTTGTATTTCAGCACGAGGTAAGGGAGCGGAGTTCGTGATTGAGATTCCTATTCAGCAGAAAATTTAATAAGGAGAAGGTAGCAGGTATAAATTTTCTGAAAATTTGATAGTTAAAAATCATTCTACATTTTCGTCTTTCGATTATTGGCAATACCCTTTTTCAAGGGTTTTGGTACATCAGTCATGGATGCAAGTTTCACATTAAATAAAGGTACGTTGTTGCGCTTTAGCGCTCTAGCTTATATATCAATACCGTTTACTGGTATACCGCCCTGGGGGTCAAACCCTATGAAAAATAGATACGGAGATTGCTTCGTTCCTCTCGAAGGATCATCTTAAGTAAACCGTATTGGCTTATATATGAGAGCGCTAAAGCGCAACAACGTACTTAATTTTCGGACATTAGCGCTAAGTGAACCTTATAGAAATATAATAGGTGAGTTTAGGAATAGCAACTAAAATATAACGATGCCAGTGACTAGGTTTATGGGCTTGTATAAAGGGGTTTAACCCCTTATGTATGACGGCATTTTTGTTAATAATTTAAGCCTTTTGGCTGGATCAGCTTAACTCAGCAATAGTTACGAAAACAAAGAAAAAAAACTCTGTATACCTCGATATAAGGAAAAATAAAATGTTAGATAATTTCCCGGATAGGTGCATTCACGAACTATTTGAGTTCCAAGTAGAGCGATCGCCTGATGCAATTGCCGTAATTTTTGAAGGGAAGCAGCTAACTTATCGGGACTTAAACTCTCAAGCTAACCAGTTGGCACATTATCTGAAGACTGTGGGTGTTGGGCCAGAGGTATTGGTGGCAGCCTGTGTGGAGCGATCGCTGGAGATGGTTGTAGGTCTATTAGGTATTCTGAAAGCAGGGGGAGCTTATGTACCGCTAGATCCGCATTATCCGGCAAATAGACTGGCATTTATGTTGGAACATTCCCAAACGCCAGTGTTGCTTACACAACAGCATTTAGTCGGGTCTCTTCCGTCACATCAAGCGCGTGTCATCTGTTTGGATGGAAATTTAGAAACTGTCGATCGCTCCAGAGAGGAAAATCCAGACAGTGGGGTGACATCGGATAATTTAGCTTATGTGATTTACACATCCGGCTCTACTGGTCAACCGAAGGGAGTAGCGATCGAACATCGGGGTGCTGTCAACACTCTACTCGATATCAACCAACGCTTTGAAGTGGGAGCGGGCGATCGGGTCTTAGCTCTATCTTCCCTGAGCTTTGACCTATCCGTATATGATATTTTCGGCTTGCTGGTAGCAGGAGGAACGGTTGTAATCCCTCAAGTATCAGCAACGCCAGATCCAGCTCACTGGGTCGATTTGATAGTGCAAGCACAAGTCACTATTTGGAACTCTGCACCGGCATTGATGCAGATGCTGGTAGATTATGCGGCTGTTCATAGCAAAGATTTATCTTCGTCTCTGCGATTAGTCCTTCTCAGCGGCGATTGGATACCTTTGACTTTGCCCGATCGAATCAAAAATTTAGTTTCTACTAGGTGGGTGTCGCAAAGTTTAGATTTAGATATTGAACCTCAGTTGAGTAGGGCGGGCGTCCAGCCCGGCCAGTGCCTTGATTCAAGGTCTCAGCTAGACCAATCTTTAATCCCTGCTGTCATCGGCTTAGGAGGTGCAACGGAGGCTTCCATTTGGTCGATTTTATATCCCATCGACACAATAGACCCCACGTGGAAAAGTATCCCTTACGGTGGGTCAATGACCAACCAGCATTTTTATGTGCTCGACGAAGCGATGGAACCATGTCAAGAGGGAGTAGTCGGGGGGCTTTATATTGGGGGAATTGGTTTAGCCAGGTGCTATTGGCGAGATGAGGAAAAGACTAGCAAACGCTTCATCACTCATCCCCATACAGGCGATCGGCTTTACTGTACGGGCGATTTGGGTAGCTATCTGCCGGATGGCAACATCGAGTTTATAGGCCGCATCGACCACCAAGTGAAAATTCGCGGTTTCCGCATTGAACTAGGCGAGATTGAAGCGGTGCTGGGACAACACCCCGACGTGCAGGTAGCAGTGGTAGCAGTACAAGAAGATGTCCCCGGACAGAAGCGCTCGATCGCCGCTTATGTTGTTTCCAAGGTCACCGCAGAACGAATACCCTTTAAAAGCGAGTGTTTAGCAGAATTTGATGGCGATCGCTCAGTTAAGCTAGAAACAGAGGATATATCGATCGGTGGGATTTGCGCGATCGGAGTGCCAGATAATTGGTCAAAAGGTAAACGCCTGCACTTGCGCCTCGTGCTACCGGGAGATACCGAAGAGCGATGTTTTGAGGGAACTGTCGCTTGGTGTCAAGGAAATCAGGCAGGAATTGAGTTATCTCTCACAGCGAGTGAAAAAGCTGTGATTCAGCAGAGTATCGACTACCTCCTAGAAACTCAAGGCTTCTTAAAATTTTTGCAACGCACGACAGCGGGCAAGTTGCGTAACTTCCTGAAAGATAAGTTGCCAGACTATATGGTGCCTTCCAGCTTTGTGTTCCTGAAAACCATGCCGCTCACGCCCAACGGCAAAATAGACCGTCAGAAGCTACTAGCGCCTGCCATTAAAATTCCCGAACTAGGACAAGATTATGTCGCACCTCAAACTCCTGTGGAAGATGTGGTGGCAGGAATCTGGGCCGAAGTTCTGGGACTAGAGCGAGTGGGTATTCGCGACAATTTTTTAGAATTGGGAGGTCACTCTCTGCTAGTCACGCAGATTGCAACTCGAATCCGAGACACTTTCCAGGTAGAGTTACCTTTGCGTACCTTGTTTGAGTCTGCCACAGTCGCCGATCTGGCTCGCAATCTGGAAATCGCCACTCAAAAATCTCCAACACCCCAGCCTTCCTCGATTCAACCGATTTCGCGGCATCGGGACTTACCTCTATCCTTCAGCCAGCAACAACTGTGGTTTTTATGTCAACTGGCTCCCGATCTACCTTTTTATAACGAACCGATTACCATTCGCCTACCTGGTCCCGCCAACATTGCTGCTCTGGAGCGCAGCATCAACGAAATCATCAAGCGTCACGAAATTTTGCGATCGACCTTTGCTCTCGTGGATGGGCAGCCAGTGATGGTGATTAAAGATGCCTTTAATTTCACCCTGCCAGTGGTGAATATTGGGGAATTGCCAGAGGCGGAACGGGAGTCTGAAGCTTTACGGCTGGCAACTTTGGAAGCACAGCAGCCTTTTGACCTTACCGAAGGCCCACTGCTGCGGGGTACTCTCATGCGGTTGGGCGAGGCGGATTACAGGTTGTTCCTGACCATACACCACATCGCGATCGATGGTGTTTCTCTGTACAGCTTGTTTATGAAGGAACTGGCGACACTCTACAGCGCCTTTTGTTTGGGCTGGCGATCGCCCCTGCCAGAACTGCCGGTTCAGTTTGCGGACTTTGCCTATTGGCAACGGCAATGGCTACAGGGAGAGGTGCTGGAAAACCAACTGAGATACTGGAAACAGCAACTAGCGAATCTGTCAACGCTGCAACTGCCCACCGATCGATCGCGATCGCCAATCCAAACTTTTCGGGGTGCAAGGCAATGTCTAGCGCTACCTCAAACTTTGATCGGGGCGATCGCGAAATTGAGTCAGAAAGAAGGCGTTACCCTCTACACGACACTGCTGGCAGCGTTCAAAACCTTGCTCTATCGCTACACGGGGCAGACCGATATTGTTGTAGGCACTGTCACCGCAGGACGCAACCAGCCGGAGATTCAGCAGCTAATTGGGTGCTTCGTCAACACTTTGGTACTGCGTACCGATTTCAAGGACAACCCGACTTTCCGGCAGTTGCTCGAAAGGGTGCGAGAAGTTACTTTGGAAGCATTTGCTTGCCAAGATGTGCCTTTTGAGAAGTTGGTAGAAGCACTGCAACCGGAGCGAAATTTGGGTCAAAACCCGCTGTTCCAAGTTGCTTTTGTTCTCCAACCCCCAATGTCAGGCGTTAATTCGATTCTGAATTGGAGCCAGTTAGATATTGATACTGAAACGGCAAAGTTTGATTTAACCCTGGAATTACAGGAGACATCGGAGGGCATAGTCGGTCGTTTTGAGTACAGCATAGATTTGTTTAATGCTGACACGATCGATCGGATGGTTGGACATTTCCAAACCCTGCTGGAAGGAATCGTCTCTAATCCAGAGCAAAAAATCTCAGAATTACCCCTTTTAACTGAGTGGGAACGGCAGCAGTTAGTAGCGTGGAATAATACCGCAACCGATTACCCTCAAAATGCGTGCATACACCAGTTGTTTGAAGAGCAGGTAGAGCGATCGCCCGATGCTATTGCCCTAGTATTTGAAGACCAACAACTTACCTATAAAGAGCTGAACCAACGAGCAAACCAGTTAGCGCATTATCTGGGCAAATTAGGTGTCACCGCTGAAGTAATGGTGGGGATTTGTGTAGAGCGTTCCTTGGAGATGGTAGTGGGACTGCTGGGTATTCTCAAAGCTGGCGGGGCTTATGTACCACTAGATCCAGCTTATCCGCCAGAGCGTTTGGCCTTGATGTTAGAAGATGCCCAAGTACCAGTGCTGTTGACTCAGAGGCGGTTAGTTGAATCTCTTCCCAAACACCAAGCGCGAGTTGTCTGTCTGGACACAGATTGGGAAATTATTGAGCGACAGAGTAAGGAAAATCCTGAATGCAGCTTAACCTCTGAGAACCTGGCTTATGTGATTTACACTTCCGGGTCTACAGGGAAGCCAAAAGGCGTACTTGTCGGGCATCGAGGACTATGCAACCTGGCTATAGCACAGATTCAGATATTCGACGTACAACCGAACAGCAGAGTTCTCCAATTTGCTTCCTTGAGCTTTGATGTTGCAACTTCCGATTGGGTTATTGCCTTGTGTTCGGGAGCAACTCTCTGTATCGCAATCAATAATGCTCTTTTGGCAGGTTCTGATTTGATTGAGGTATTGCACGATCGAGCTATTACCCACATTGAATTACCAGTAGCAGTCTTGGGAGTTGTTCCTTTTGAAGAGCTTTCTACATTGCAAACAATTATTGTTGGGGGAGAAACTGTTTCCGTCGATGTTGTGGCTAAGTGGGCACCGGGTCGTCGATTCTTTAACGCTTATGGGCCGACCGAATCCACCGTTTGTGCAACGATCGCCGAATGTACCGATAGTCAAGAGCCGCCGTCCATCGGTCGCCCGATCGCCAATACACAAGTTTATCTTTTGGATGCCCATTTGCAGCTTGTGCCGATCGGCATTCCCGGAGAAATCTATATTGGCGGTGCAGGTTTAGCGCGGGGCTACCTCAACCGACCTGAACTAACTGCGGAACGCTTTATTCCCAACCCCTTTAGCAACGAACCGGGTTCTCGCCTCTACAAAACAGGCGACTTAGCTCGCTACTTACCCGATGGCAATATCGAATTTCTAGGCCGCATCGATCGCCAAGTAAAAATTCGGGGCTTCCGCATCGAATTAGGAGAAATTGAGGCGGTATTAAGCCAACACCCAGATGTGCAGGAGTCTCTAGTTATCAGCCGCTCCGATGTCTCCGGCAACCAGCGCTTAGTCGCTTATATTATTTCCAACCTCGGACTAGAACACACAGATATCGGCAGTTGGCGCAACTTTTTGAAGCAAAAACTGCCCGACTATATGGTGCCTTCTAGCTTTGTATTTTTGCCTAATTTCCCACTTACACCCAATGGCAAAGTAGACCGTAAGGCACTGCCTGAACCTGAGGCTATTAACCCAGAGTTGTCAGCAACTTATGTGGCTCCTAAAACTGAGATAGAACAAACTATCGCTACTGTTTGGCAACAGCTATTACACTTGGAAAAAGTAGGTGTAGATGATAATTTCTTCGATTTAGGAGGTCATTCATTATTGATGGCTCAGGCTCACAGCCAACTGCGCGAAGTGGTGGACAGAGATGTGTCAATCGTTGAAATGTTTAAATATCCAACCATCAGCTCTTTGGCTAAATATTTAAGTGAGGAGGCTGCGGAACAATCCTCTGTTGGGTCAAGTCAAGAGCGGATCAAAAAACAAAAAGATGCCATGAACAGCCACAAGCAAAAACAAGCGCTAAAGGGAAAGAATAAAAATCGATAACTCTAAATTTTCCAAATGAGGTACGTAGTTGCGCTCTTAGGTACGTAGTTGCGCTTTAGCGCTCCGGAAGGAGGCTCAAGCCCAACAACATACCATCCCGAAAGAGGGCTCAAGCCCAACAACATACCATCCTCAAAGAGGGCTCAAGCCCAACTACGTACCTAAGAGGGCTCGCATCCCAACAACGTACCTAAGAGGGCTCGCATCCCAACAACGTACCTAATCAATTGTCTAAAGTATTGTCACCAGGAAAGCATCAAAATGGATAACTCTGAAAAAACCACCCAATCTTCTCTAGAAGGTATCGCAATCGTCGGTATGGCAGGTCGCTTTCCTGGCG
This sequence comes from Microcoleus sp. CAWBG58, assembly GCF_020883045.1. Taxonomy (NCBI): domain Bacteria; kingdom Bacillati; phylum Cyanobacteriota; class Cyanophyceae; order Oscillatoriales; family Microcoleaceae; genus Microcoleus; species Microcoleus sp. CAWBG58. The sequence goes on from NZ_JAHRFA010000025.1 coordinate 44,907, forward strand.
CGAAAAATGTTGATGAATTTTGGCAAAACCTGCGTGATGGTGTGGAATCTATTTCTTTCTTCTCCGAACAAGAACTAGAATCTTTCGGGATTGAGCGCTCAGTCGTGCGCGATCCTCGCTATGTAAAAGCCAGGGCGGTACTGGCAGATATTCAGTTGTTTGATGCTTCATTCTTTGGGTTTAATCCGAGAGAAGCTGAAATCACAGATCCGCAGCACCGCTTTTTCTTGGAGTCGGCTTGGGAGGCTCTAGAAAATGCGGGCTACAACTCCGAAACTTACGAAGGTTCGATTGGGGTATACGCAGGCGCAGGGAGTTTCAATACTTATTTTTTGAATAACCTTTATCCTAATCGTCAGCTTAGAGAATCAGTGGGAGATTTCCAACTTACGATCGCCAATGAGAAAGATTTTCTGTCCACTCGCGTTTCTTATAAATTAAACTTGAAGGGGCCGAGCGTTACTGTCCAAACAGCTTGTTCGACTTCATTGGTTGCGATCGGCATGGCTTGCCAAAGTTTGCTAAATTACCAATGCGATATGGCTTTGGCTGGTGGCGTGTCTATAGGTGTCAATCAAAAGACAGGCTATTTTTATAAAGAGGGCATGATTCTTTCTCCAGACGGGCACTGTAGAGCTTTTGATGCTAGTGCACAGGGAACTGTTAGCGGTAGCGGTGTGGGAATTGTGGTTTTGAAAAGATTAGAGGAGGCGATCGCAGATGGAGATTGCATTCATGCGGTAATCAAAGGTTGCGCTATTAATAATGATGGTGCTGTGAAAGCTGGCTACACAGCTCCTAGTATAGACGGTCAGGCGCAGGCGATCGCAGATGCCTTAGCACTAGCCGAGATTCCCCCTGAAACCGTCACCTATATAGAAGCTCACGGAACTGGAACACCCCTCGGCGATCCGATCGAAATCGCTGCACTGACGCAAGCTTTCTCTGTAGAAACTAAGAAAAAAGGCTTTTGTGCGATCGGTTCGGCAAAAACCAATATCGGACATTTAGATACTGCGGCTGGTGTCGCTGGCTTAATTAAAACTGTCCAAGCTCTCAAACACCAGCTAATACCCCCTAGCTTGCATTTTGAACAGCCAAATCCTCAGATTGATTTTGCCAACAGTCCTTTTTATGTCAATACCCAACTTTCCGAATGGAAAGCAGGTAAATCACCCCGTCGTGCTGGAGTTAGTTCTTTTGGCATTGGTGGAACAAATGCTCATGTAGTTCTTGAAGAAGCGCCTCTTGTAGAAGCATCAGGAGAATCTCGCCCGTCGCAACTGTTAGTTTTGTCGGCAAAAACTAGCTCGGCACTTGATAGTGCTACTGCCAACTTAAGCAAGTATTTAAAACAAAACACCGATGTAAATTTGGCTGATGTGGCTTACACGCTGCAAGTCGGTCGCAAGGCTTTTAACCATCGACGCATAGTGGTTTGCAATGACAGTCAAGATGGTTTTACGGCCCTTGAGAATCTCGAGTCAAAACGAGTTTTTACCAACTTCCAAGAGTCCAAAAATCCACCTGTCGTATTTATGTTTTCAGGACAGGGTTCGCAGTACATCAATATGAGCTTGGAGGTTTATCAAGTTGAACCAACATTTCGCGAACAGATGGATCTATGTTCGGAAATACTGAAACCTTACTTGGGCCTTGACTTGCGCCACGTAATTTATCCAAGCGCAGCAGAAGCAGAAGCAGCAGCTACCAACCAACTAACACAGACTGCGATCGCACAACCTGCATTATTTGCGATCGAATATGCTTTAGCTAAATTGTGGATGTCTTGGGGAGTGCATCCTCAAGCAACGATTGGTCATAGCATTGGCGAATATGTAGCAGCTTGTTTGGCTGGTGTATTCTCCTTGGAAGAGGGCTTATCCTTGGTAGCTGCACGAGGTAAATTGATGCAACAACTGCCTGCTGGTTCCATGCTGGCAGTGCCACTTACAGAACAGCAAGTCAAACCCTTACTCGGCAATAAGCTGGATCTAGCTGCGATCAATGGAGCATCTCTAAGCGTGATTTCAGGTGCCATCGATGCCGTAGATGAATTGGAACAAAAACTAAAAGAAAAAGGTGTAGAGTGTCGCAGGTTGCACACATCCCATGCCTTTCATTCACAAATGATGGAGCCAATTTTAGAGCCATTTACCGAAGAGGTGAAAAAAGTCAAGCTCAAATCACCAAAAATTCCCTACATATCCAATGTTACTGGGAATTGGATTACAGCAGGGGAGGCAACAAGCCCCAGTTATTATGCTCAACACCTGCGTCAAACAGTAAGGTTTGCAGAGGGTTTACAACAGCTATTAAACCAGCCCAATCAAATATTGCTAGAAGTGGGCCCCGGACGGACATTGAACGCGCTAGCAAAACAACACCAAAATAAGCCATCTCAACAGATTATACTTTCTTCATTGCGCCATCCGCAAGACCAAAACTCAGATGTAGCTTTCTTACTTACTACATTGGGTCAACTCTGGTTAGGAGGAGTACAAATAGATTGGTCTCAATTTTATGCTGATGAGCAGCGTTATCGTCTCCCATTGCCAACCTATCCGTTTGAGCGCCAACGTTACTGGATTGAAGCACCAGGAATCGAGCAACCGATTCAAATTGGATCTTTACCCGATGACAATTCCCCAAATGTAGATTCAGCACAACTCCATTCTCGGCCGAATCTACAAAATACTTATAGTGTTCCTAGAGATGAAACTGAGCAAACTATTGCTGCGATATGGCAAGAATTTCTGGGAATTGAGCAAGTGGGAATTGATGATGACTTTTTTGATTTAGGAGGGGATTCATTATTAGCAGTTCAACTAATAACTAAGTTAAACGAAAAACTGCAACAAAACTTGTCTCCCCACAGCCTGTTACAATCATCAACTATTGCAGCTTTGGCTGAATTAATTAAAGATGATTCCGGGTTGTCTGCGAGCGATAATCGGCAATCCCAGTCAGCTTCTGAGTCCTTATTAGTGGAGATTCGGCGGGGGAGTTTGAAACAACCTTTGTTTTTAGTGCATCCGGTAGGCGGACACGTTTACATTTATCGGGATTTGGCACGTTATCTCGCTTCAGAGCGGCCTATTGTGGGAATACAAGCACCTGCTGCGGTTGATGAAACAGATGCCTGTACTACTGTTGAGGAAATGGCGACTCGCTATATCGAAGCGCTGCGGATTCGCCAACCTGAAGGGCCCTATTTCCTAGGAGGTTCTTCCTTTGGTGGCACGGTTGCTTTTGAGATGGCGCAACAACTGAATGCGATCGGTCAAAAAGTAGCATTGCTAACTCTGATAGATACTCCTGGCCCCGGTCAAATGCCTGTTTTAGCGAGAGAAGATGATACAGCTATTCTGGTTTATATACTAGGTGTTGGTTTCGATCTGTCTCTTTCTTTGGATGTCCTCCAACAGCTTGAGCCAGATGACCAACTTCTCTACTTTTTGGAGCAAGTAAAGATTGCTAATAGGGTAGTTCCTCCCGATTTTGGATTGCCTGAAATTCGTGAGTTTCTTCATCTGTTTAAAGTACACGGTCAAGCTATGCGAAATTACATCCCTCAAGCTTATCCGGGTCGAATTATCTTTTTTCGTGCTAGCGAACAAAATGAAGTTAATCCTAAAAATCCTGAATTGCCATGGATTGATGTGGCTGGGGGAGGGATAGAGGTTCGAGAGGTACCGGGAAATCATATTACTATGAATTACCCTCCTCATGTTCAGGTTATGGCCGAACAACTTAGAGGATTTATTGATTAGGTAGGTACGTTGTTGGGCTTTAGCCCTCTTTCGGATCTCTGAAGCACAACAACGTGCCTTTCGGAGCTCCCAAGCCCAACAACGTGCCTTTCGGAGGGCTAAAGCCCAACAACGTGCCTTTCGGAGGGCTAAAGCCCAACAACGTGCCTTTCGGAGGGCTGAAGCCCAACAACGTACCTTTTGAGGGCTAAAGCCCAACAACGTACCTTTTATGTATGAATATCGGAAATTGACTTTAGAACAACGGGTGCAAATTGTTAATGAAAGGTTGGCTAAGGGATATCCTGCTCATTCTCCACCTCATCCAGTGCGAGATTTTGAATTTTATCATCTTACAGTTAGTTGTTTTGAGCATAAATCTCGGATTAATACTCAGGAACGCCGTCACCAACTTTTAGATTCAATTTTTGAGAAGTTTATTTCCGATGGTATCGAAATTAATGCTTGGGTAGTTTTACCAAATCATTATCATCTCTTAGTCCATCATGTTAATATGCGACGATTAAGTATGCTATTTCGTTCGATTCACGGCCCGTTGGCTCGACAATGGAATAGGGAGGATAATTTTACAGGTAAAGTGTGGTGTTCGTTTAGCGATCGCGCTATTCGTTCCGAAAGGCATTATTATACAACTATTAATTATATCAATTACAATCCTGTCAAACATGGCTGGGCAAAATCTCCTTATGATTGGTCAGCAAGTAGCGTACATTGGTATTTAGAGTATCAAGGAAGAGAGTGGCTAAGAAGTGCATGGACAGAATATCCGGTAAGAGATTATGGAAAAGGATGGGATGATTAAGGTACGTAGTTGCGCTTCAGCGCTCTGAGGTACGTAGTTGCGCTTCAGCGCTCTGAGGTACGTAGTTGCGCTTCAGCGCTCTTAGGGCTCGCATCCCAACAACATACCAAAGAATTCTTGGGGCTGAAGCCCAACAACATACCAAAGAGCTCTTGGGGCTGAAGCCCAACAACATACCAAATACTTATAATTGGAGAAATAATGGTTTTATACACAGAAAATACCCAAGCTGAAAACGAAAAATCATCGTCAGTGTTACTAGAAATGATGTATGGATTTAAAAAATCCCAGGCTCTTTTTGTAGCGGCTAAACTTGAAATAGCAGATATTCTGAGTGATGGTTCTAAGACTGCTGATGAACTTGCGGAAGCTGCTGGTGTAAATTCTCAGGGTATTTATCACCTGATGCGTATGCTGGTAAGTGTTGGTGTGTTTTCTATGGAAGATAATGACAAATTTTGCTTGAATGCTTTGGGCAAGCATCTCTTGACTGGTACTTCTGATTCTTTACGAGGTACAGTTCTGGCAATGGGTGATGAACTATATCAGGGATGGGGGAATTTATTGTACAGTATAAAGACGGGAGAAACGGCTTTTGAACATACTTTTAAGATGAGTTTTTATAGCTATTTGACGCAGAATTCTGAGGCGGCTATAAATTTCAATGAGTGGATGAAGGAGACAACAAGGGAGTGGCTGCTTCCGGTGCTTGAAGCTTATGATTTTTCTGGGTTTAAGATGCTTGTGGATGTTGGAGGGGGCATTGGAACTCTCACGGCTGTTATTCTAAATGCTAATCCCCAAATGCAAGCTATTTTGTTCGATCGCGAAGATGTGATTGTGGATGCACCTCAGGTTTTGCACGCGGCTGGAGTTGCAGATAGGTGTCAAGTCGTTGGAGGCAGCTTTTTTGAGGCGGTGCCGGGTGGTGGGGATCTTTACTTACTCTCTCGTGTGCTCCTCAATTGGGATGATGAGCGTGCTATTACAATTCTTAAAAGTTGCTATGAAGCTATGACAGCTAACGATCGCCTGCTGATTGTTGATTTTATGCTGCCTTCAGGCAAAATGTCCCCTTTTATTGGTATGGGTAGCCTAACTTTGTTTGTGATAGGCGGTACTTTTATGCGGAGGGAAGATGAATTTTATCATTTGCTTTCCTCTGCTGGCTTTAAGGTGACTGATACGATCGCCACAAAAGGCCCTGCAAGTGCGATCGAGGCTTCAACAGTTGACAGTTGACAGTTGACAGTTGACAGTTTAAAAGCTACCTCTACCTAAAAGTCAGAGGATTGGAGTAATGAATAGTCTGATTTTAATTTCTACGCCCAAGGGTTGCGACTTTCAACCAATTCTTTCTGGTAATATTCAATCCTAGTTAGCTACTCCTGTGAGGATTGAGTGGTTGAGACCGCTTGCGGACAAATGAAATGGGTAATTGATGGGAGATGATTTGAGTGCGGACTTCCTTCAGTCTTGTTGGGTAGAAAACTGGCGGGCGCCGATCGCAGAAAAGGCGATCGCAGCCACCAACAAAACAGGTACGCTGTACCAAGGAAACTTGCCGATATCGTAGGCAGCAGCCCTCAATCCAATGCTGGCATAAGTTAACGGTAACAGATAAACTATGCCTTTTAGGGCGATCGGTAGCGACGTGGGATCGAAAAAAGTCGCACCTAAAAATGACATCGGAGTTATCAGAAAATTGTTGTACAATCCGACTGATTCGAGAGATTTTACGTTTAAACCCACTATCACTCCCAGGCCCGCAAATACAGCGGAGTTGAGAATTATCACTAACAAAAATAGCGGATGCAAAAATACTAGCTTTTGAGTAAACACAACTGCTACTAAAATCACGGAAACCGAAGTTAGCAGTCCCCGCAGTATTCCGGCTAGCATTTTGCCTGCGTGCAAAGCTAGGGGGTGTACCGGCAGCAGTAGCAATTCCTCAAATGTTTTACTAAAAAGGCGTTCGCCACAAATAGAAAATACTGCGCCTGTAAAACTTACTGTCATCGATGAAAGTGCAACCATTCCCGGCAGCATGAATTCTAGATAATTGCCACCAATTGCCGGTTTAGGCATGGAACTGCCCAATCCGAAACCAAAAGCTAGAATGTAAATTAATGGGGATGTTAAACCAGCAGCGGCAATTGGCAGGATTCGGACTCGCAAATCTAGCCATTCTCCCCAAAACACGGTCATTGTGTCTGTTAGTAGAGTTTTAATTGAGGTTTGTTTCATGGTTGGGCGAGTTAAACAGTTGACAGTTGACAGTTGACAGTTGACAGCGAAGTGATAAGAACGGAGATTTAAACTCCGTTCTTATCACAATCTGCCGACCTGAGTAAAGGCTTCAAACCCCGGCTATTCGGTGATTTGCAGAATTGATATCGAGTCCTGTCAATTAACGGGAATAAATATTATATCATGTCCGATCGAATGATCGTACTAAGATTGGTTTGTAGTGAGGACTTTAGTCCGCATTTGGAGAGGACTAAAGTCCTCACTACAAACCTTTTGTATTGCGGGTAATTGAGCGGACACGATTTTACATCTCGATCATTATCAGGTTAAGCTGCCAAATAATCGAGGCTGCTGCACTGTTCTAACGATCGTACTAAGATTGGTTTGTAGTGAGGACTTTAGTCCGCATTTGGAGAGGACTAAAGTCCTCACTACAAACCTTTTGTATTGCGGGTAATTGAGCGGACACGATTTTACATCTCGATCATTATCAGGTTAAGCTGCCAAATAATCGAGGCTGCTGCACTGTTCTAA
>NZ_JAHRFA010000025.1:52365-89489 GCF_020883045.1 Microcoleus sp. CAWBG58
ACTAAGATTGGTTTGTAGTGAGGACTTTAGTCCGGATTTGGAGAGGACTAAAGTCCTCACTACAAACCTTTTGTATTGCGGGTAATTGAGCGGACACGATTTTACATCTCGATCATTATCAGGTTAAATTGCCAAATAATCAAGGCGGCTGCACTGTTCTAACGATCGTACTAAGATTGGTTTGTAGTGAGGACTTTAGTCCGGATTTGGAGAGGACTAAAGTCCTCACTACAAACCTTTTGTATTGCGGGTAATTGAGCGGACACGATTTTACATCTCGATCATTATCAGGTTAAATTGCCAAATAATCAAGGCGGCTGCACTGTTCTAATTTCGTTTCAGTTAAAGGCAATTTGCTTTCTGCTACTTTTTCCTGTTCTCTGTTCAACCAAATTGCTTTTAAGCCTGCGGATTTGGCACCGCAATAATCGGCTTTGAAGCTGTCGCCGATATGCCAGACATTCTCGGCTGTGCAGTTGTGCTTTTGTAAAGCTGCGGTGAAAATTTCCGGCTGGGGTTTGGCTGCACCAACTTCGGTGGAAATTGTGACTGATGTGAAATATTCTGCTAAATTGAGGGCTTTTAATACTGGATAAAGTCGCGAATCGAAATTCGAGACTACTGCTAATTCGATTCCTTGTTGCTGCCATTTATTTAATGCTGGGAATACGTCGGGATAGACGAACCAAGGTTCGGGGGTGGCAAAATGAGCGTAGAGTTCGGCAAAAAATTTGGGAAAGTCTGAAAATTGATTGAAAACGCCTGCTATTTGAAAAGCTTTTGCCGAAACTGCTAGCCACCACTCAAATTCTAGTTGGGGAATTTTTGCTTCTTCGATTCCTGGAAATGTCATCGGATTTGCTGAGGCGAAGCTTTGGTAAAATGCTGTATTTAAGTCTTTACTATTAACTGTTACTCCGAAGTTTTTGGCTAGTTTTGCGTAGACTTCGCCGACGCTACCGCGAACGTAAAATAGTGTGCCTGCTGCATCTAAAAAGATAATTTTTGTCATTGGTTAGAATAAATTTGAAAACGAGTAATAGAAGACCGGGCGAAGGTCATTCGCGCCTACACAAACACTCACGTGCCTCCGCAGGTTCAAGAATCAGAATAAAACCGGGCGAAGGTCATTCGCGTCTACACAAACACTCACCTGCCTCCGCAGGTTGAAGAATCAGAATCAGACCGGGCGAAGGTCATTAAGTTATTTTTTTTAGTCCGCGGAGGCGGACATCGTTTGTGTAGACGCGAATTCTATTCGCCGTCTTATCTATTACTTTTTCAGCAACTCCTGAATCGGCTTGCTAATCCAGTTGAAACCAACTTTTAGTTGGTGGTCAAATGTTGGCATTCGATAGAGATAGGCTAGGCGGCGAGCAATGTGTGCTAGTTGTCCGTCGAGTTTGATTCCTAAGCCGGAGAGGGTGGCTTCGTCTATTCCTAATGTCATCATTTCTCCTAGCGGCTGGTACCGGAAAGGTAGCAAAGGTCGATCGCTCAACGAGGCCCATATGTTCCAGGCGGTGTAGTCAGCTTGTTGGAATGCTGTTTGCGCTGTGGATGGGATTTTTTGACCTGTTGCGTCGTGACATTCGGCTAAGTCTCCCAAGGCAAATATGTCTGGATGGTCGATGATTTGCATCTGGGAGTTAACTATTAATTGACCGCGGTGGTTTTGTTTCAGGGGGAGCGATCGCACTGCTTGACTAACTTGGGTTCCTACTGTCCACAATACTATGTCTACGGGAAGAACATCTAATTGTCCTTTGTAGAGCAAGGATATGGTGTGGGATTCGATCGCCTCTACTGCTGTTTCTAAGTCGATCCAGACTTTGCGTTTTTCTAATGCTTTGTTGGCGGCTTCGCGGTTGAACTCGGGTGATGTCCGCAAAATCGTGTCGCCTTGCTCGATTAATCGGACGCGACCTTTGTCTCCGAGTCGATCGGCTAATTTACAAGCTAATTCTACTCCCGAATAACCGGCGCCGACGATCGCAATCCTAATTTTGTCGGGGTTGCTAGCTTCGAGAAACCGCAGTCTTTCTTCCAAGCGGTAGGCGTCGTCGAGGCTGCGGAAGGAATAAGCGTATTCAACGGCTCCTTTTACCATATCTAGGGGTGTTTCGCCACCTAAAGCTAATACTAGGCGATCGCACGGAATTTCTGGCCCGTCGTGCAACTGCACTCGCTTGGACTCCACGTCGATGCCGGAGACTGTGCCTTGACAAAAGCGCACGCCTGTGTTTTGTAGGAGTTCGGCAAAGGGCGGGGCGATTTCCCAGGTTTGGAGTTCGCCGGTGAGGAGCTCGTAGAGTAGGGGAACGAACAGGAAGCGATCGCGACGGTCAACTAGGACTATTTCGGGTTTTTCGGTTTTGGAGAAGGGTAACTGACTCAAGCGGAGGGCTGTGTGGAGTCCGCCGAAGCCTCCGCCGAGAATGCAAATCCGGGGTTGTTGTTGAGTCATGGTTTTTGTTTGAGGGCGATCGGTAGCAAGGCAACTTATCTTATTGTAACGAGAGTGGAGGATTGGGGGAGCGGGAGAGTCGGGGATTGCAGGATTGGGGGAGTTGGAGAATTGGAAAAATTTTCCCCGAACATCCATCCGTTACATCCGTTATACAATCCCTTGCCGAACTGCCTTCTGCCTTCTACATAATATCCTTGATTAGCTCTGCCTATTAGTCGCCCTCAAATTTTTTGAATGTTCGGACAAGTAATTTTGTACTATATTAGTTGATAGCGTATTATTTCGCCAATTAAATTCACTTTTTATATAGGCATCTACTCTAACACTTGCCCCCGCAGTCACAAGTGAAAAAATCATGCAAATTTCCTCGAATTCTTCTAAATTTAAGAATGGCGATCGCCATAACGAAGACAGCTCATCTTTGTTAAGCAGCGAAGAACGATATAAAAATTTAGTAGCTAATATTCCCGGTGCTGTATACCGCTGCAACTGCGACTGGACGGGGCCCGACGGCGAATTAATACGGACAATGGCGTTTTTGAGCGAGGCTGTTCAAGAAATATCTGGCTATCCATCCTCTGATTTTATCAACGATCGCGTCCGTTCTTTTGCGAGCATTATCCATCCTCAAGACCGAAAAAACATGGAGGATGCTCTCAAAAAAAGTGTAGCAACTAGAACTCCGTATATCCTGGAATACCGCATTTTCCGGGCTGACGGCGAAATTAGCTGGGTTTACGAAAAAGGACAAGCTGTTTGTGGCGAGGGGGATGAGGCTAGAGAAAGACAAGAGGAACAAGAAGAAATTGAGGAATTTTTGTCGGGTGTAGTTTCGTCGGTTTCGCCGATCGCAAATTCTCCGTATCAGGTTGTCTATCTCGACGGAGTGATTTTGGATATTACTGAGCGCAAGCGCGCTGAGGAAAAGCTGCGAAACACTCAAGATTTTCTGAATGCGGTACTGCAAAATCTGCCGGTTAGCGTCTTTATTAAAGATGCGGTGGAAAAAAGATTTATTTATTGGAATACTGCTAGCGAAGAATTGTTTGGCTATTCGAGCGACGAAGTGCTGGGAAATAATGCTGCTGACTTGTTGGAAGCCGATCAGGCAAATTATTTCCAAGCACAAGATATAGAAGTATTTGCCACGGGAAAAGAGGTTGATATACCAGAAGAAATCATCCAACTTCCGCGCCGGGGAAAACGGATTTTGCACACAAAAAAAGTTCCTTTGTTTGACGCTGATGGCGCGCCTAAGTACATTCTGGGTATTTCTCAAGATATTACCGAAAGCAAAAAAACTGAAACAGAATTGTCGCGCTTGGCCATCGTAGCTCAAAAAACGCAAAATGGTGTGATTATTACTGATGCTCAAGGCTGCATTGAATGGGTGAATGAAGCATTTACTCGGATTAGCGGTTACGTGTTAGAAGAAATGCTGGGAAAAAAACCGGGTGATGTGCTGCAAGGCCCTCAAACAGATCCGTTAACTATTGCTGAACTGCGATCGGCTTTGGATACAGGCGAGCCGTTTAATCAGGAAATTTACAATTACAGGAAGGATGGAAAGGGTTATTGGGTGGCGCTTTCGATCGCCCCGATTTATCGAGAAACCGGGGAACTTGAAGGTTTTATTGCGGTGGAAACTGATATTACCGATCGCAAACAAGCTACTGAATCTGTCAGGGAAAGCGAGAGTTATTACCGCTGCATCGTCGAAACTGCTTCGGAGGGCGTTTGGATGTTTGACGCCGACAGCAGCACGACTTTTGCGAACGGTCGGATGGCCGAAATGCTGGGGTATACTGTGGAGGAAATGCTGGGGCGATCGCTATTTGAGTTTATCGATGACGAGGCTCGGGAAATAGCCGAAAGTTATGTAGAGCGCAGGCGGCAAGGCATTCGCGAACGCCACGATTTTCAGTTTACCCGCAAAGATGGCTCTCACTTGTGGGCGATCGTCTCAGCGACACCAATGTTCGACGCTGAGGGCGAATTTGCCGGGGTTTTGCGGATGATTACCGATATTAGCGATCGCAAACAAGCCGAAGCAGAATTGCGCCAAACTCTCCAAGAATTAGAATTTGAAAAATTTGCCTTAGATCAATCGGCAATTGTCTCAAATACCAACGAATTCGGCGTTATTACCTACGTCAACGATCAATTCTGCGAACTGTTTAAATATTCTCGGGAAGAATTGAACGGCAAAACCCACAAACTTGTCAATTCCGGCTATCACCCAACTGATTTTTTCAAGCAGCTTTGGTCAACAATCCGCCAGGGAAATGTTTGGCGGGGAGAAATGAAAAATCAAGCTAAAGACGGCAGATTATTCTGGTTGGATACTACGATTGTACCTTTCTTAAATTCTCGGGGAGAACCCCATCAATATGTAGCAATTCGCAAAAATATTACCGATCGCAAACAAGCCGAAGAAGCAGTGCGGCTTTCCGAAAGTCAATTGAGGACTAAAAATGAAGAATTAGCGAAAGCCCTGCGGGACGTGCATAAAACTCAAAGCATGATGGTTCAAAATGAAAAAATGGTAAGTTTGGGGCAATTAGTAGCTGGCGTCGCTCACGAAATCAACAATCCAGTTAGCTTCATTTACGGCAACGTCATGCACGCTGACGATTACTTTCAAGACTTGCTAAAAATGCTGAAACTTTACCAGTGCGAATACCCGGAACCAACAGAGGCAATTCGAGAAGAAATAGACGATCTAGATTTGAAATTTCTGCTCAAAGATTTGCCAAAGCTATTAAGTTCAATGAAAATGGGAGCCGAGCGAATTCGCCAGATTGTGCTGTCACTGAAGAATTTCTCGCGATTGGATGAAGCAGAACAAAAACAGGTGGACATTCACGAAGGGATTGACAGCACTTTGTTGATTTTGCAGCACAGGTTGAAAGAAACAGCAGGACATCCGAAAATTACGCTGGTTAAAGAGTTCGGCAATTTGCCCCGCTTACAGTGTTATGCAGGACAGTTGAATCAGGTATTTATGAATATTATTGGCAATGCAATTGATGCTTTGGAAGAGGCAATGGAAACCGGAAAGTGGGGCGACGGGGAACAGGCGCCTATTCCTTATTGTCCTTCGCCGACGCTGCGGATTTGTACTGAGGTAAAATACGAACAGGCTGCTGTTTGTGCTGATTCTATTCGCCGTCCTTCTCATATTGTGATTCGGATTGCTGACAACGGGCCGGGGATTCCGATAGATGTTCACCAAAGGCTGTTCGATCCGTTTTTTACTACGAAAGAACCGGGAAAAGGTACTGGTTTGGGGCTGTCTATCAGCTATCAAATTGTGGTGGAAAAGCACGGCGGGCGGCTGAAGTGCAATTCTGCACCGGGTCAAGGTACGGAATTTGCGATCGAGATTCCTGTAGTCATTAGTCAGTAGTCATTAGTCATTAGTCATTAGTCATTAGTCATTAGTCATTAGTCATTAGTCAAGAGTGCGAGGCGAAGGGTGCATCTCATTTTTAACAATATACTTGTAGGGGCGAAGCATTTCGGCAGTAGATCTCTGATTATCACTCATGAATTATGTGCCGAAATGCTTCGCCCTTGCTAAAACCAGATGCACCCTCATTAGTTATTAGTTACTTCCAATTACCAATGCCCAATGCCCCATGCCCCATGCCCCATTACCAATGAACTATAACGTAATTTACGACGGCAATTGCAATCTCTGTGTCACATTAGTGCAGTTACTTGAAAATCTAGATCGAGGCGAGAACTTTGAGTATATTTCCATGCAAGATTTAGAGGGATTAAAGCGGTTTAATATAACTGCTGAGGATTGCGAAATGGGGATGATTTTGATAGATAAGAATAATCCCGAAAAACGCTGGCAAGGTAGCGATGCAGCCGAGGAAATCGGGCGGATATTGCCTGCTGGCGAGGTGTTTGTGGCAGCTTACCGCGCAATGCCGGGGATGAAGTGGATGGGCGATCGCCTGTACGAACAAGTGCGCGATAACCGCTATACTTTGTTTGGCAAGCGATCGACAACTTACAAATCGGCTTATCCAGTGGGCTGTAGGTCGATCGACAATTGCGACACTCAAGACTTAAAATCAGGTTCGTAGTAAGGACTTCAGTCCTCTCCATCTGTGGTTCGTAGTAAGGACTTCAGTCCTCTGCATCTGTGGTTCGTAGTAAGGACTTCAGTCCTCTGCATCTGTGGTTCGTAGTGAGGACTTCAGTCCTCTCCATCTGTGGTTCGTAGTAAGGACTTCAGTCCTCTGCATCTGTGGTTCGTAGTAAGGACTTCAGTCCTCTCCATCTGTGGTTCGTAGTAAGGACTTCAGTCCTCTGCATCTGTGGTTCGTAGTGAGGACTTCAGTCCTCTCCATCTGTGGTTCGTAGTAAGGACTTCAGTCCTCTCCATCTGTGGTTCGTAGTGAGGACTTCAGTCCTCTCCATCTGTGGTTCGTAGTAAGGACTTCAGTCCTCTCCATCTGTGGAGAATTTAATTCAAGAAGGACTAAAGTCCTCACTACAAACCTGATTTATAATGAGTCATTAACCGGGAATTAATATCAGCCATTAAACAAACCAAATATCTCGCGGCAAAAGTGTTTGAGCTTTTCGGCTGATTCCGCAGCGGGCTCAGTTTCACCCACAAAACCCCAATTTTCCACGGTAGAAAAGCGCCACTGTTGACCAGTATGATCGTAACCTGCCGCCTCAACCCCGATCGCCCGCCGAGATCCTTCGACCGGATCTTGGTAAAATCGGATTTGGATCAAGATACTGCGGCTTTGCAACAAGCGACTTCTACCGGGAAAATGGAAGCCAATATCGATCGACTCAGGATCGACAAGTTCTCTGGTATCATGGTCATTCATCCAAGGTTTCAAATCGACTTTCACATCCGGAAATTCCGACTTAAATAAATTAACAACCGCAGCAATTTTGCTAGCTAATTCTATATTTCTGGCTTGTTCGGCAGCGTTCACTCGAAATACTCCTATCAAATACAGTTATTACACATTTAGTTAACAATGTAACTGCATATTACCTGCTTTAAACGGTAAACTGTGGACTATTTGATAGATTACAGTTCGCGATTGCACGGCTGGCCAGAAACCGGGTTTTTTTACGAAAAGACGTGTTACAGCCGACAATTCAGGTAAAAACCCGGTTTCTTTGGTATTCATGCGTCCAATCTGCTAAATTTTCCCAGGTTGAATGAATTTTAGTCGATCGGCACTGCGATCGCAAATTCCGTACCTGCGGCCAACACAGATATGCCCTATGTAGTGGCGATGCGTCACAATCCTTTGTTGAAAGCGACTCACTGTGCGATTATTGGGTCGTGGCTGGCGTGAAAATGCAGGTGATTGGTGCGAGTCATGCGGAAATTGGTACATTTGCCTTTTGGGATTTTAAAATCCCAAAAACCTTTCGATCCAACTTATTTGCTCGCTACCCCTTGACTTTTCAAGACAGGAACTACAGTATTTTGGGATGTTTATTGAACACCAATAAACTTGTGAGTTTGCAAAGACAACCTGTAACTCGGATGCTGTTTCAATAACTCCAAAATCATCGGAATTGCCCGCTCGCGCTTTTCCCACTCCGGCTGCAAATATACAGGAATATTCACATTATCAGCCAAATATTTTGTGTAAAAATCAACTTCTTCGCCAGTGCTAACCACCAACTTAATTTCATTAGCTCTCGTCCAGAAACGCTCTTGCACCGGATAGTGAGGATTGACGTGTTCTTTAGGAGAAAGAGTAATCCAAGCCAGCGGCGAAATATCCTGCCAGTAAGCGCCCGAAGTTTCAATATTCACCTGTTTGTCAGTTGCTAACAAAGCTCGCACTAACTCCGGCAAATTCTGGTGAATAAAAGGTTCGCCACCACTAATGACAACCCTCGGAGACTGCAATTGATCTAGCAATTGTGCGATCGACTGTGGCACCGATGGCAAACCTTTGCCACCATTTCCGTAGCCTGTATCGCACCAAGGACACCGCACAGGACAACCAGCTAATCTGATAAAATCAACTAAAGTCCCCGTCCAATAACCTTCACCTTGAACCGTACACTGAAAAGTTTCATGAATCGGTAATTTTATTTGTAAATTCGATCCCTGCATTTTACCTCAAACTAATTAATAATACTTGTTATAGCCTTTCTTAGATAGGTGAGGTACGTTGTTGGGCTTCAGCCCTCTTATCTTTATTATGTATTAAGCAACGTCGCATCAAAAAATCCATTTACAGTCATACCTCATCTTTCTGGTAAATCCTATACTACTTTTAGTAAGTGTAATTTGTCATCAGTAATTGATATAGTCCTGGATGCACGGGTAGGCAGAAACCGGGTTTTTTATGCAAATACTGTATCGCAGCCTTTAATACAGATAACCACCCGGTTTCGAGGAGTCTTAATGCAGTTCCCAGCCGCTTGAACTATTTAATTCTGTTCTTCAGGTGCCATCATCGTAGCCCAGCGGCGTTTCAGGGCCAAACTCAACCCGTCACCAATGGGAACAACACTGAGTGTTATTCTCGGATCGTTACGCAACTTGTCGTTGAAACTACGAAGGGCGAGGGTACTTGTGTCTTGTGCTTCAGGATCCGCAACTCGTCCAGACCACAGAACGTTGTCAATTACAATTAAACCGCCATTCCGCACCAGTTGGAGCGATCGCTCAAAATAAGCCTCATAATTTTCTTTATCGGCGTCGATGAAGGCAAAATCAAAGGTTCCGGCTTGTCCCTCGGCTATGAGTTTGTCGAGAGTGTTTAGTGCTGGGCCCAAATGCAAAGAAATTTTGTTAGCCACACCCGCAGCTTCCCAATACCGTCGCGCGATCGAAGTATATTCCTCGCTGACATCGCAAGCAATAATTTTACCGTTAGAAGGCAGTGCTAAAGCTACACATAGCGAGCTATAACCAGTAAAAACTCCAATTTCTAAGGTTTTTGTCGCTCCCATAAGCTGCACGAGCATCTCCATAAACTGCCCTTGTTCGGGAGCTATTTGCATCATACCCATAGGATGCTTAGCAGTTTCTTTCCGCAGTGAAGCAAGAATATCTGGTTCCCGCAAAGAAATAGATAACAGATAATCGTAAAGTTGATTTTCTAGGCCAAGAGTTGAGTTCGCCATCGGTTTGTCCTTGCTGCTGACTTTTGATTTTACGTGGTATACGTGCAGTTATTGGAAATTGCAGACGGTAGAGTGAATTTTGGCACCTATTTTGCTGTCATTTCTCTCAGGGTAAGAGTATCGCCGTCTCGCTTGCAAGAATCTGGTAACTTGCTCTCACGGGCGATCGACCTCCCAATCAGTTTATCTCAGCTATAGGTGATTTAGTCGCCCAGGAAAAGAAAAGAGAACAAAAGGATGGTTTTGAGATTGCTGCATTCCTTGCGCTGCGTAACACTGTGAGTAATGCCAGCTTAACAAAATAATCTAACAGTCGGCAAGTTGCCAACCGATATACAATTAGTCATTCCTCATCTTAACTCTCCAACTTGTAGGAGCGGGACTTGTTCTGAGCGTAGCCTTTCATGAAGTCGAATAATCTCCAATGTCAAATGGTACAATCTGGGGAGGACATGACTTCATCTTGACAACTAATAGCCAATCAATAATCATTTATAATTTGCGCGAGGCTCACACAAATAAAGTTTAATATAACTCTTATTGATGGCTTCTTGCCTGTCTATTTTTCAGAAATCAAACAAGCGCGTGGCAATCCTTCTGTCCGGAGTATTACTAATAACTAATAATCCGAATAGACAGGGACATTTTTCTAAGTGTCACAGTATATTTATCCACACCTCAACGGCAGCATCTCATTTTTGTAAAAAGCCTTTTTTCTTTGAGTGCTGTCCCCGCTCGCGTGCTATACAAAGCACGCGAGCGGGGACAGCACTACTACAAAGGCAAAACAGAGATACACCCCACCTCAACCACCTACCCACAATCAAAACAACATTCTCCTCTTGAAGCAGAGCAAGTATTTTGGTGACCAAACCAGGTTTTTGGCAGCCTTTGCCCTGGAATGTTACTAATCACTAACGAACCAGGAGCGCTCTGACAATTTCTTAACTGTCACAGTTGATTGCTCGACACCTAAACAAGTTATCCACAATCAAAATAACATTTCACAAAGGCAATTGGTATGTATTATAATTTTGCAGGTTTCGGTACTGGTACTGGCCTGTTGTTACTGTTAATTTTTGCTATTTTACAATGGCTGCACGTCCCCGCCGGCAGTTTTATAGATTGGGTAATTGCCATTGCTATTTTTGAATGGCTGTTGTTGATAGTTACAGTTCCTTGGAATATCCATTTTGAAGCTAAGGAAGTTTTAGCACAAGGCGCAGAATCTAGTAAAAAAAATATTGCTGTCGATTCCGAACAACTAAAATACGTTACTGTATTAGCTAGCCGATCGCTCTGGGTGGCGATCGCCCTTCACCTGGTTAGCGCGATCGCACTTTATGCCCTATCCGCCACCGGCATTAGTGCTGTTGGCTATCTCAGTTCCGGTGCAGCACTGCTTTTAACTATACTGCGTCCGGCTATCCGAGGTTATCAGTATTTAGCCCAGCGGCTGACAACCATCCGCAGCGAATTTTTCCACCCCCGCGAAGATATTCTCGAACTCCGCAACCGCTTTGCAGAATTAGAATCTACAGTCAAAAATTTGACCGATCAATTAAATTCAGACGATGAAACTTCTTGGGCTGCTATCCAAGAGCGGCAGCAACGGGCTACCAGGATAGAATTAACTAATTTAGCCGCATCTCTAGAAAATTTGCGATCGACAAATCAGGCAGAACACACTAAACTGGCAAGAGATGCCGAAAGTGCGATCGCCCAACTCACCGATGACGGACAATTTCTCAACCACGTCCGCGAAATCATCCGCTTCTTCAAAGAATCGTAAGACAGTTGACAGTTGACAGTTGACAGTTGACAGTTGTCAGTTGTCAGTTGTCAGTTGTCAGTTGTCAGTTGTCAGTTGTCAGTTGTTAGTTGTTAGCAGTGCTGTCCCCGCTCGCGAACCTCAAACGTCAAACCTCATTTAGTTTCCAATTCCCAATTTCCAATTCCCAATTCCCAATTCCCAATTCCCAATTCCCAATTCCCAATTCCCAATTCCCAATTCCCAATTCCCAATTCCCAATGCCCAATGCCCAATGCCCAATGACCAATTCCCTACCTTTAGATAGATGTCAGAGGCTCGCAAACTGTGAAAGTTTTAATTAAAAGAGAAGTTTATCAGTCTTGAGGAAGACTCAATAAATGTATTTTACATTACAGCAAGTTGCACAAAACTATAACCAAAGATAGTTAGTGAATGAGTTAGCTTAGGCTTAATATTTAAACATAAGCCAAAGACATTTTTGAAAAAATAACTCAGGAATAAATCATGACTACTAGCAAATCAACACCGACCGACGAACAAATCGAAGCTAATATGGAAGCCCCCCATTATGACAGGGGCATTACTCCTGCTGAGACAGCAGCGCGGCAAGAACGCGAAGGCTCTAACTTCATGCACACAACCACTGAAGCGAAGCAGCAAAGCGCCAAAACCGACGACCAAACCGATGACGAAAGCATTCATACTACAGATGGTTATACAGTAGACAAGGAAGGTCTGGTTAACAATTACGCGATCGAACCCGAAATGTACATCAACGAACCGGGCGATTTGAGAGCAAAAGAGGAAGCCGAAGCCGCAGAACGCGCTCAAATTCTCGCAGAAATCAAAGATAAAAAAGGTGAGGAAGGAAAACTGACCATGGATGAAGACACCCGCGGCAAAGGCCCAGGAATGATCTAGGTTGTCTGGTTGGTAGTTGCGCTTCTGCGGGCGAGGTTTTCAACAGTTGACAGTTGTAGGGGCGGTGCCCCGTGCCCGCCCTCTTCATTTTGATAGTAACCTCTACCTAGAAGGAAAAGGATTGGAATAATGAATAGTCTGATTTTAATTTCTCCCTCAAACGGAGAGGCTTTCAAGCAATTCTTTCTGGTAACTGCAAAGCCAAGAGGCAGGTTTTTCTAGATACGGGAATTGTCGAGCTTTCCGGTAAAACCCGCCTCTATTTTGTTTTCGACTTCTGTTGAGACGATCGCTAATAACTTATGTACGGTCATGCTTCGCCGTCTTCAAAAGTGATATGCACCCAATTAATCAAGCCCTCACATTCTCCCTCAACCAATTAAACTTTGCTTGAGCTAGCGCCAAATTTTCCAGGACGTTCGGATTAATATCCTCCCGATCCAATTCCTCCTGCTCCAATTCTATATTGCGACCGTATTCTATATGTCGGATCGTACCGCGCATCCTGTCTGCCAGACACAGCGAAATTCCATAATAAAATCGGGAAGCAAAACCCATATCGTGTTGAAGTTTTACGACTAGCTGCCTTCGGGGAATTACCAACAAGTGAGTTTCTTCTATTGCCATCACCGTGGCCAAAGGAGGGCGTGCGTCAATGAAAGAAACTTCTCCCACAAGTTCTCCGCTACCTATTTTAGCGAGTTCTTTGCTCTGCTCAGCCTCGATCCAAACGCTCATACTCCCCTTCAAAACAATGTAGAGAGCATCGTGCTGTCTCCCTTCATGGATCAAAATCTCGCCCGGTTCGAGAATTTCTTTTTTCCCTTTTTGAACGATCCAGTCGATATCGTCATTATTTAACTGGCTCAAAATAAAAAGCGCTTTTTTTCTACTGCTGTCGGCCATAACTTTAGCTCCCGATCGCTTATTTATATTAAATTTAGAGGGCGCGCGGTTGCAACTTCTTCCGAAGCAGTCACTGCTCGCTGAATACAGTTTTTTTATCCTGCCTAACTGCTTGGCAAAATCCTATTAGGGCAGACCTTCCTAATAACAGATGAACCAGACTGAATGATAATCTCTCAATATTAGCATTTGTTGAACAATCTTTTTAAAATCGAATCGATCGGCATTCCCAAAAATCCTGCTTCATCTCCGTCTTAAAACCAACTCGGTTCTCCCCCACAGCATGGTTGCGGCAGGGGGCGCGGGAGACTAACGCTCCGCGCCCTATCTGGTATATCGCTAAATCGATCGCAAATCAGGATAACCAGCCAACATATCATCAGCAGTCAGAGTGTCGCCGTTAGCTTGAGGAGTCCACAGCACCTCAACCGCCAGCAACTGCTCGCTCGATACTCCCCCAATTTGGCGCAAAGCTTGGCGCAAATCTTCAGAGTTTTTCACTGTCGGCAATTGCAATTTGCCCTGAGTACCGACAATCACCGTCACTACAATAAACTCACCCGGTTCAGAATTCAAATCAGAACCAACTAGGGCGCCGTTTTCCTGCAAAGCTGGCAGGTTATTGCTGCTCCCTGCTTGCCGGAGCTGGTTGTTATAATTCGAGAGCGTTTCTTCAGTAAACTTACTGCGTTCTGCCAAAGAAAACTGGTTAAATTTAGCTTCGGCTGCTTCCAAGCGAGTTTGCACAGAGTCAGCGCCCGCGTAAACCCAGTATTCAGGATGCCGCAACATCGCCAGAGTAGATTCTTGCAGCACTTGAGCGCGGCCGGCCGCCGTATCGGTATTCGCTTTGCGTGCTAGCGAGTCGAGTTCGGCTTGCAAACCGCGGGCTTCTGCTAGCAAACCAACTTGCAAGCGGGCCACAGATACCGTGGTAGTAGGCGCGCTGTTGCCGAGTTCGTCAGTTGAAGCCCCGGCGCGGCGGAAGCTTTGCACCAGGAAATTCGCGATCGAAATAAAAATCAAAATCGAAAACAGGCCACCAAATCCGCCCCCAAAGCCAAAAAACGGCAGCAAAAAGGGGAATCCGAAACCGCCACCAAAGCCACCTCGGTAGCCGCCGGGGTAGTAACCCCCTCCAGACGGTGCGTAAGTGCTACTAGGAGACGAGTAACTACGCGTCGGAGCCCTAAAAGATCCGCCCCCCATCCGTCCTCCGCTGCGAGCAGCCAGGGCTCCGTCAGCGTTACCGAGGGCTAGCGTCAGTACCAGACCGATCGCAAATAGTGATTTCAAAAGCGGTTTGATCTTTGAAATTAGTTGCTTGTACATAAGACCGTTACTATTCGATACACTTATAATTTACAGTCAATCTTCGCTTATGGGCAGCCCGGTTGCAGGTGTGCAGCGTGCGAGATATCCGTACCAATCCCTCCCAGCACCAGTCAGAGAAGGAGAAAGACCAAATAGTAGAGTCCAACTCAAGAATCCTCCCGATTCATCGGTGGGGAGTATCACAATCCTATCTACTGTCCAAAATTCCCTTATTCTCATCCGGCACAAATTCCGTCACCACTTGGCCGCCAGCACCGTCACCTTTGACAATCACAGTTTGATTTTTCAACTCTCCCGCCGCCCTCGGCCCAGTCAAATTAAACACCGGATTTAATTGCTTGTAAACCACATTTCCTTCGGCGTCGAAGGTCTGGTTGCTTAAATACCACGTTACGCGATCGGTATTTAATTGAGATTCACGTTTCTCCCCGATTCCTACCACATTTCCCGTCAAATAAAAAATCTTTTTATCTAAATCTCCCCGCCCCGTATCCCCCGTCATCGTCACCTTTTCCACGCGGTGAAAAAGCTTGACAGGCCCGGGCGATATCACAGATTGAGCCGGAAAATTCCAACTCATCAAACTGCTTTCTATTTGCAGGGGCGGGTCTGATGGCATCAATTGAGCGTTTTGGGTTAGCGTGGCAATTTTGGTTTTTAAGTCTACATCTACCTTGTCGGCAAAACCGCTGTCTGTTACTTTTTTATCTTTATATCTGTCAAGTTGAGTCGGTTGGTCGCTGTGTACCTTTTGTTGCTCCACAAACCAAACTAAATGTTCGGTTCGCAATTGCAAAACTGGATCTTTAACATTCGCCACCACAGATCCGAATAA
Organism: Microcoleus sp. CAWBG58; assembly: GCF_020883045.1. Lineage (NCBI taxonomy): Bacteria > Bacillati > Cyanobacteriota > Cyanophyceae > Oscillatoriales > Microcoleaceae > Microcoleus > Microcoleus sp. CAWBG58. Next base: position 67,747 of record NZ_JAHRFA010000025.1, read on the forward strand.
CTCCATCCTCTTAGCCCTGCTGAAAACCCGCGCTTCCTTCGCTGAAGCACTCACCTGTTTGTTCTGTCCAGTCAAATTATTGCGAATAACTAAAACATCTTCCTTCGGGCGCCACTCCAACTCATTGCCTCGCAATACAACGCCGTTTTTCAGATCGGTAGCGACTATGTTACCTTTGAGAAAAACCTGATTTCCTTCCTGAAATACCTGCCCGGTTTCTCCCTGAATATCGTAAATTTCTTTGCCGTCCTGAAACAATTTGCCCACAGGTTTCTGAACGTTAACTATTTTTTGGTCTTTGCTGTAAACGGCGTTTTTTGAGTTTACTTTCCAGAACGTCTCACCCTTTTCGTTTGCTTGTTCTAGGGTTACTTTGTTCAAAGTTAAAGTGCTATTTGACTGCTGAGCTGTTTTGATATCCTCAGCTAATTTGTTCTTTTGAGTCTCTTGGGGAGCCGCACAAGCATTAATCCCCAAAATCAGTGCTGCTAACAATAGCGACATTAATTTTGGGGATTGGAAATTGGTAATTTGGGATTTGAGATTAATCATTGGTAATCGATAATTGGGCAAACAGGGCATTGGGCAAACAGGGCATTGGCCAAACAGGGCATTGATAATTGGTAATTGGCCAAACAGGGCATTGATAATTGGTAATTGGTAATTGGCTAATTAAAAACACTAATCAAAAATCTGTCATACTTGAGCTAAATTTTTAACTTCTAATTTTCAATTATTCAACCCATTCCCTATTCCCCATTCCCTATTCCCCATTCCCCATTCCCCATTCCCTATTCCCCATTCCCCATTCCCTAATTCCCCATTCTCCATTCCCTATCTGTCGTCGTGTTCGTCCATCAAGCTCAAACCCGACAACGGGCGGTAGGCATAATTAGGACGCGAAGTTTTTTGGATGTCGTCCTTAATCATTTCCAAATCGATATAGCGATCGGCTACATTAATCAAACTGTCGCTAGTCATCGATCGCAAACTCACCACCTCCACCCGTACACCGCGATAGCTCACAGCATCCACAGCATAGGCCAAATCACCGTCGCCGCTCACCAAAACAGCCGTGTCGTAGGAACCGACCAACGCCATCATGTCTACAGCGATTTCTACGTCCAAATTCGCCTTCTTAGAACCATCGGGTAACTGTACCAAATCCTTAGAAATCACGCGATAGCCGTTGCGGCGCATCCACAGCAAAAACCCCTGCTGTTTCTCGTTAGTGCGATCGACACCCGTGTAGAAAAAAGAGCGCAACAGCCGCGAGCCCGCAGTTAAACGACACAATAGTTTAGTGTAATCAATCTCAATTCCCAATTGCAAAGCCGCGTAAAAAAGATTAGACCCGTCAATAAAAATTGCCACTCGACCGCGATTTTCCAGAACCTGTTCCGGCGTAAAAAGGTCGTTGCTTTCTATTCTATTCAACATGATTGTTATGCCTCAAATTTTATGAAAGATTGGTAAGGAAATTAAGTGCTAATTCATAATCTGTCATAGCACCCCGATCGCTAGCTGCCGACTATGACGCTACTGTTTCCAGTAGTTCCAGCCGCTTAAACACTGGTTGGGGTTCCCCCAGAGTTTGGTTTGCAGGCAAAGCGCCCCAGGTAGCATGAGCTACAAAAGTCGCTAAACTGTTAACTGCAACACGATCGTTAAAGTCAATTGAAAAACCTAGCTGCTGATAGATAGCGTTGCTGATATTTGGAATAATCGGCGATAAAAGGTAAGATGCTAGTCTAACAGATTCCAGAACAGAATATAGCACTTCTTGGAGACTTTCGAGCTGTCCTTGCTTGTACAAAGTCCAAGGTGCTTGTACGTCAATAAACTTGTTACCGGCTCGAACTAATGCAAGCACAGCTTCGCAAGCCTTGCTAAAAGCTAACTCTTCGTAAAAACCCGCCACTCGATCGCCCAAATCCAGGCTCATACCCTTGAGAAGGTTGTCGCCGGAAATACTTTCCCCAGACACATTTGGCACGCAGCCACCGCAATATTTGCGAGCCATGTTTAAGGTGCGGTTAAGCAAATTTCCCAGATCGTTTGCTAGCTCAGCATTCAATATATTGATAAACCGAGTTTCGTTAAAATCGCCGTCTTCTCCGAACTCAATTTCTTTAAGGAAATAGTAACGAACTGCATCAGCGCCGTATTTATTGACCAATTCGACCGGGTTTAAAGTATTTCCCTCCGTTTTTCCCATTTTTTTGCCGTCTTTGGTCAAAAAACCGTGAGCGAAGACGCGGCCAGGTACGGACATACCGGCGGACATCAGCATTGCCGGCCAATAAACTGCGTGGAAGCGGAGAATATCTTTGCCGATCAAGTGCAGGTCAATCGGCCACCATTTAGATAAAGCATTCTCTAACAATGGGTCGCTGTCCGGATCGAGCAGAGCCGTGATGTATCCCAGTAAAGCGTCAAACCAGACGTAAATGGTGTGGCCCGGATCGACTGGTATCGGCAGGCCCCATTCCAGATTCACCCGAGAAATCGAAAAGTCTTGGAGTCCAGAGTTGACGAAGCTGAGCACTTCGTTACGCCGACTTTCCGGCGCGATAAAGTCGGGACGTTCTGCGTACAATGCCAGCAGTTGGTCTTGATAGCGCGACAGGCGAAAAAAGTAATTTTCTTCGTCGCGCCACTCCACTTCTTTGCTGGTGTGGACGGAACAGCGATTTCCGGGGAGCAAATCGCGTTCATCTTTGAATTCTTCGCAGGAGACGCAGTACCAGCCTTGTTGCTGGTTCAAGTAGATATCGCCGGAGTTCCAGACGCGCTGGAAAAATTCTTTGACAATGTACTCGTGGCGTCTCGAAGTTGTGCGGATAAAGCGATCGTACTGGATAGAGAGTTGCTCCCACAGCGCCTCAAACCCGGGAACTACTAAATCGCAGTGAGCTTGGGGCGATCGTCCCAAACTGCTTGCCGTGCGCTGAATTTTCTGCCCGTGCTCGTCGGTTCCGGTAACCAACAACACTGATTTGCCCCGCAGCCGCTCAAATCGGGCTAGGGCATCGGCTGCCATAGTCGTGTAAGCGCTGCCAACGTGAGGCAAATCATTGACATAATACAGAGGCGTTGTTATGGCAAAGGTATTTTTAGTTATATCGGTCGATTTCATTGAATGGTAAAAGAAAATTCCCTAAATTTAATTTCGATCTTAACTCAGCGCTTCAATCTTTTCTGGAGTGGCAATCAAGCCAAAATTGCTGCAACTTGTGGGCAATTGTTTAACCCGGGCTATTCCCAAAAGAAATATAGCTTTCCTCTCAAGACTAATCTTTTTTAGATCTTTTTGACGAAGTCTCTAAAATGTCTTAAGATTTTGATATTTTGCTGCCTTGGGGCCCCATAAAAGTGCAGATCCCGGGTCTTCAATTCATTTCTCGCAGGCACTATCCCGGAGTGCGGGGGATCGCCGACTGGATTTGCAGCAAAACTCCTCGAAACGCCTGCTGAAAGCAACCGAGCGACTGGCACTCCCCCAGCGCTGCCTGTAAATGGGCGATCGGGGCTCACTCGCTATGTCAAATCCGATCGCCCGCAACTCCTGCCAGTTTCCGAGCCACTCCTAGACGCAGCAATCGGGTTGTTTGCGAAAATCTCTAGTGAAGCGCGATGCTTTGGTTTCTTGACCCAGCAAGAGCCGGAAACCAAATGTTTATTGACAAAAAAAATGTTTTTTTTAATGTTGCCACTACATCCGGCAAACAAAATTAAACCCCAAGCTAGTTAGGCTTGGGGCTATCTAAATTATGGTCTATATAACAATATATTATCCTTCCGGAAAATTCACTCGATTTCCGCCAATAGCTTCGGACAAATAATCCGCCGCAGCTTCCACCACCGCGATCGCATTTTCGTAAACCATCCGCGTCGGCCCCAAAACCCCAACACTACCCACCGGCATCGATCCCCGTCGGTAAGTCGAAGAAATCAGAGTACATCCCCGAATTGGTTCTAACGAATTTTCTGAACCAATACGCACGGTTACCCGTTTCCCAGGCGAGTCCAAATCAGGCGATTCAAAAATCAAAGGCCAAAGCAGTTCCTGTTCTTGTTCGAGCAGTTGCACCAGGGTTTGAACTTGCTGCAACTGCGAAAACTCTGGCAAGCGCAGCGCTTCTGCCAAACCGCCGATCAGAATCCGCGTGTAGGCTGGATTGCTTTGACGGCTGCTCAATGCAGCCAGCATGGTTTCCATCCACTCCGCGTAAAGTTCAAAGTCTCGGTCTAACTCGCTCCAGTCTACAGCGGATAGTTCCGAGAGCGATCGTCCCCGTAACTTGCTGTTCAAAAAATTTGACAAAATCTGCAATTCGCGATCGACAATTTCAACATCCGGCCAATTACCTTCTGCGCCCTTCGGCAACTGTACTAACACCGAGTGAGTTTCGTAGGCATCCGTCACCACGATCAGCATCACCTTACCCGCCTCTAGCTGCACCAGTTGCAAGTGTCGCAAGCAAGCCATATTGGTTTGCGGTATGGTAATCATGGCAATATAACCGCTGATCGTTGCCAGAATTTTAGCAGCGCCGCGGAGTGCCCCATCCATGCGACCATCCGACCAATTGAGTTGATCCAGTACCTGTTCCACCTTACGGGCAAGCGTATCAGACGGCTGAATCAACTGGTCTACATAAATTCTGTAGCCGGAGTCAGAGGGGACTCGTCCGGCAGAAGTGTGGGGCTGATATAGCAGTCCAGCTTTTTCAAGAGTCCCCATCGCATTGCGAATGGTAGCTGGGCTGACGCTGAGGTTGTATTCGTCAACCAAAGCTTTTGAGCCAACGGGTTCCGCTGTTGCTATGTAGTGGCGAACCGTTGCCCAAAGGATGTGTTGTTGCCGATCGGTGAGGTTAACGCGCACAAATAATATTTAAGCAGAGTAAGAATTTAGAGTTGAAAGCCATTGAAAACCTTTGTCCGAAAAGGGCGATCGGGCAGAGTTCTTTACTTAAGATAACAGATTTAGGCGAAGGAAGAAGTCAGTGGTTATTGGTTATTGGTTATTGGTTATTCGTTATTCGTTATTGGTTATTCGTTATTCGTTATTCGTTATTGGTCAATACTCCGGACAGTTTTTTGAACTATTCTATAAGGCTTTCAGAGCTTGCAGTTTAAGGCTTGAGCCTTTTATTGAAAGTTAGCTTGAGCCCTAACTTTGAATAAAAAGATCCCACCCAGGGCGGGATATGGGTTTGAGCCTCAAAACCTGCCCAAATTCTGTCCGGAGTATTGATTGGTTATTCGTTATTGGTTATTCGTTATTGGTTATTCGTTATTCGTTATTGGTTGCCAATAACCTCCCATGCCCGATGCCCTGTTTGCCCGATGCCCCATGCCCCATGCCCTGGGAAGGCCGATGCCCGATGCCCTGGGAAGGCCGATGCCCCATGCCCCCATGCCCCATGCCCTGGGAAGGCCGATGCCCTCTAATCATGTTCTTTCAGAATATTTTGCAGGTAACTAGCCACTGCATCTGGCTGTTCCACCATTGCCAAATGGCCGCAATCGGGAAGCTGAAGTACATTTTCGCCACAACCTTGGAACATCCAGTGAAAGCTAGCCAAATGCAGCACGTATTTTGGTTCCATAATTTTGTCTTTAGTGCCTGCAATAAAATACACAGGCTGCTTGAGTCGGGACACTATTTGTGGCAACAGGTGAATCTCGGCTTCTGTGGTGGATTCCAACAAAGCCCCCAAAGCTGCATCTGGATGGGCTGCCACGAAATCTCTCAAGCGCTGCCGTCCCCACGATCGCCCGATCGAGCGATCGACAGAATCGCGGGCAAACACCAAATCTGCTAGTGGCAAATGAGGCAGCCAGCGGGGACGCATTTTTACTAGCTGTGTGCCGACGGCTCGAAATCGCTCGAATTCTTCCTTTAGATAGATGCCGCCGCCTGCATTAATACAGGTAACACCTTTAATACGATCGCACAATTGGCTGGCTCCCCAAAGAGCGATCGTACCGCCGAGAGAGTGTCCCACCAGCCAAGCACTAGAAATATCCAGTTTTTTGAGTAAAATTTCCAAATCGCGAGCGTAGGCTGCGGGAGTGTAGGAACTTAGCGATTCTCCTCGCTCGCGACTATCATCGCCGTCGGATTGAGAATCCCCAAACCCTCGCAAATCGTAAGTCAGGCACTGATAGCTGGGTGCCAAGCGATCTGTCAGAGGTTGCCAGTAGCGGCGGCTTAACAGCCAGCCGTGGACAAATACCAGAACCGGGGAAGTAGGAGTGGGAGCCGTCAAATCGCAAGCGTGCCGAACCCCTAGGATGTCGATGGTTGCCATAATTTTATCCTATCGCGAAATCAACACAGAGGGATCGGCTGTTACTGGAGGGCGATCGGCTCAGTTTAACTTTCTCTGGATGAATATCAGGTTTTGAGCAAAAACCCAGTTTCTGAACGCAAGAGAAATGCAAGTCGGAAGCAGAAATCACAAAGAAGTAATAAAATCAAGGGTTTCAGGAATTAAGAACGTCCTTAAGCTCGATCTGATAGCTCCAAACGTTGTTGTGAGAAACCGGCTTTCACCAGCGTCAGGCGCTATTCCTAAAACCGCTCGCCCAACAATCTTTGTCGTACTCCCTCAGCGATTTTCTGCCCCAGATACTCAGGAATCAAACTTTCATTGGGGCCCAACAAATAGAGAATCAAGCGAGTTCGCCCCCGCCAAACCAATAAATTTGCATTTACCACCAACAAATCCTCTTGCCAGATGGCATACATAACTTTGTAAAAAAGTCCAGGCTGGTTATCTGCTTCAATCAACAAAGCCGGCAAGTGGAAAACCGGATCGACGTAAAATTCAGTAGCCACATCCTCCAAACCCGCGTCTAAATTAAATTCCACAGCCAACATCTCTTCCACCTCAAAATGCCCCGCCAAGGCCTCTCGAACCGCCCTACAGACGTTTTCTGCGGTTTTATCTGCCAGTACCTTGCCACCGCGAGATACCACCAATTTGATAAATACCAGCATCGGCGGGTAAATTTGACCGTAGAGACTGAGACTGTGAATCGTGAGCCCGTAGGCAGCCAGCACACCGAAAATGTCGCTCAGTAGAAAAGACTGATTCCGGTAAGCAAAATGCAGGGCACTTTTGTTACCTTCGGCTCTAATTTCGATGACTGCTTGCCGAGTTTTGTAAAGTTGGTAAGCTAATTTGAGGTTTTGCAGTTGGATTTCGCTGCTGACAAATTGCTCGTAAAACTGTGGAAACGCTCGGTTAAAGCGCTTGAGAAGTTCTAGTGTAGATGGTTTTAAACCCGAAGCCATAATTGAGGGGAAGGTGCGGGAGATATACTAGGTATTGACTGATACATTTACGCGACACTTGCCCGGCTATTAGCGGACAAAGTAACGAGAGCACTATCACCCTCATAGGAGATAGAGGCGGTATCCCGCAAAGCTTTCAGTAATATACCAAAAGCGCCATTGTAATCTCGTGGGATTGAACAGCCACATTCAGGACAAGTAAACACTTTAGAACCACCTAGCTTTTGATGTACGTGACCGCAATGGGTACAAGTTTTAGACGTGTATTCTTCAGTGACATCAATCACATTGACATTTCTAACATTTGCCTGATGTTTGATGGTTTGTTTGAATCTGTAATGCGCCCATGTCAACATGGCTCGCTTCAGTTTTTGAACGAATCTTTCTTCGTGCTTTGGCGACCATTTGGGAAGACTCAAAAGTCGGAAGAAATATGACTCTATAGTTGCTAGTTAAATAGCAAGCGGTTTGTTTTTGGCATTCGTCTACTAAATTACGAATGCGTATTCTCATACGGTGAGCCGCTTGTCTCATCCGTTTTCGGCGCTGTTTCGTAGCTTGAGACATTCGGCTCATTAGGTTATCTAGGTGTTGACAGAGACGAGCTATTCGACCCATGTCACCACCTCCAAACTCAAGGAATTTATTGCCATCAAACCCGGTTGTCCCGTAATGTCCGGCAAATTTGTTATTTAGTTAGTCCTCCCATGCCTTATGGCAATGGGATTTTCGATTTGACGATTCGACTTAAATTTCGCCCGCCTCCTCACTAACAACAAAAATCAAGTCTGTCTGGGAATATCTAACTAGAATGTCACGGTTGTGCCATTCCATTAGCATTTTCCACCAAGTATATGAGTTCCGACGCGATCGGCGGTACTCAAAAGAAGCAATTCCTAAAATGCCTCTGTCCTGGTTGGGCAACAAATTTTACCTTAACACTGGGTTGTCCTGGCACAGGCTAGGAGAACAGTTCTACCAAACTTGACGAGAAGCAAAAAAGCACAGAGTCAATATTGGACGACAAATCCCTGTTTTCGGCGTAAGATGAGTGTACCGTAAACTGTTCCTCAAGAGGCTACCCGCAGTTCATCCCACGCCGATCGGAGTGGGTTTATCTATCGGGTTCTCTTTCACATCGTCCAACTTCTACTACCTTAACCGCGCCTGCATGGGTTTTTGGAAAAACTTATTTAGTAGTTCTGAGTCTGCCTCTGTACCCCAAACAGCGGAATTTGAGGAAGATGTGGCTCTTGGGTTAGGCGATCCGCTTTCCCCAATGTTTCGCAAACCCGCCAGCGGCAACGCTCGCATCTTTTTTAGTTGCGATCGGGACATTGACCTCTACGAACTCGAAGAACTTTGTAATGCAGTGGGTTGGTCCCGCCGTCCCCTGCGTAAAGTCAAAAAAGCTATTGTGCACAGCTTTCTAGTCGTCTCTATGTGGGAGATACGGGGCAGCCAGCGACGGCTGGTCGGTTTCGCCAGAGCGACTTCAGACCATGCTTTTAATGCCACCCTTTGGGATGTGGTAGTTCATCCTGATTACCAGGGTAAAGGCATGGGCAAGGCACTGATGAAATACATCATTAAAAAACTCCGCAGTGAAGACATCAGCAACATTACCTTATTTGCTGACCCTCAGGTGGTGGATTTTTACCGAAATTTGGGCTTTATGTCCGATCCAGAGGGCATTAAAGGTATGTTTTGGTATCCAGATTAGCTCGTCCGGTGGAGGTCAGCATTGATTTGTTGAATAAATCGAATATTCAAGCTGCCAAATACCTCACAAGCCTGTGGGCTGCGGTCAGTTACGCTTTTATGTATCCCCGCAGCTTGTCAAGCCCCACAACCTTAAAAAAACTTCGACGTAGCTGCATCGAAAGCTAAAATAAAAAAAAGCTTGACAAGCAGGTGGTTTTCTGCGTTAATGGTTAAGAGATAGCCAATACACCGGGATGTAGCGCAGCTTGGTAGCGCGCCTGCTTTGGGAGCAGGATGTCGCAGGTTCAAATCCTGTCATCCCGATCGCACAATTTTAAATAATAGATTCAAGCACAAGCTGCGGCTGAGGTTTGCACTTGTTCAAAATGCCAACCGATTGAGGTAGTTTTTGCCGATCGTGTCAAGGAGCCAGTCTTTGCGTTAATGTGTTTCAGAATCGCTCGGGAGTGGAAAAACATGAAATCATTAGTTCGTTTAGGCGCAATATTGGGTATTGTGGGCTGCACTCTGCTCGGCCCCTCGCCCATTGCCAACAAGATGTCTGCACTCGCATTGCCAGTGCCACAAGTTGTAGAAAAGCTACGCCCGGTGCCGGTATTTACGATTACAGACGATCGGGATGCGTTCTTCATCACTTCTGTTCCCAAGCAAGGTCAGGGTCAAACTGGTAATGCTTCGGTAGCCAGAATTTTCATCAGCCAGAAAGATGCTCAAGCTTTTGTCGATCAACTGAAAACGGCAAATTCTCAATTGGCGGCGTCGGCGCGCGTGACACCCGTGTCACTGGGAGAAATTTATCGGTTGGCTCAAGAAAATAAAGGCAAGCCGGATCAGGTGCTGTTTGCTTTTATTCCGGCAGCGCAGCAGGTACAGTCGGCGAAAACTGTACTTCAGCAGACTGGGCAACAAGTTAGCGAGTTAAACGGTGTACCTCTGTTTGTGGCGAGAGGTGGCCCGGAAAATGGTTATTTGACGATTCAACGGGGCGGTAAAGAAGAGCTTCCTCTGTTTTTTAATAAGGAGGACTTGCAGGAAATGATCGAGCGTTTTAAGCAACAGCAGCCAAATGTGACTGCCACAATCAAGATTGAGGTAGTGAACTTGGAGAGGATTTTGGAAGCTTTGGGTACTGAAAATGACCCGTCTTTGAGCCAAATGATTTTAATTCCGTCGCGGGAATCAATAGAATATGTGCGATCGCGTCAACCGGCTGGTGCTGGCCAAAATCAACAGCCGGCGGCATCTCCAGCTCCAGCTCGACCGGCGGCATCTCCAGCTCCAGCTCGACCGGCTCCAGCCCCAGCTCGACCGGCTCGCTAATAGTCATTGGTCATTGGTCAGTAGTGCGAGATCATATAGCTCACGAACGTTATTAATCATTAGTGCTGTCCCCGCTCGCGAATGTCATTAGTCATTAGTTAGAGACAGGATTGGGAACATCTCAGTTGTGATTTTATAGTGCGAGCGTCCCCGCTCGCGATCTATCCAACTCGCGAGCGGGGACGCTCGCACTGTGAAGAAATTGCTTTTTGCATTCATTGAGATGCTCCCCACAGGATTTACCCAAAAACTGGTTTCATGTGCTACTTAGGATCGCAAATTAAATAATTTACACTATTGAAAGTGGGACGGGCGGGACGCCCATCCTACAAAAACCATCAAATTGTAAGTTATTTAATTCTCATTCCTAAGTTGGTAGGTTGGATTGTTGGATGTATAGAATCAACCTACTATTTCTCAATTCCCAATTCCCAATTCCCAATTCCCAATGCCCGATGCCCAATTCCCAATTCCCAATTCCCAATTCCCAATTCCCAAAAAGTTTTATGTTTGTTTCCGGTTTAGAGCTTTGGCAGTGGGTGAATCAAGCTAAGATTGATGCGATCGCCTCTGAAATTCCCCAAGCAGAACTCGACTGGCTGTTGCAAGAGCTGGCAGGTTTGGATAAGTTGGCTCTGCGTTTGGAGTCGTTTAAAGATTTGCCAGAAATTAAATTAAAGTTGTCTGTATCAGAACTCGATCGACTTTGGCAGCGGCGGTTGCAGGAACGGGTGCCGGTGCAGTATTTAACGGGAGTTGCACATTGGCGGGATTTTTCGCTGAAAGTAACGCCGGCGGTGCTCATTCCTCGTCCTGAAACGGAATTGCTGATCGATTTGGCGGTGGATGCTGTGAAAAGCTATTCAGTGAATCCAGCATCGCATTGGGTGGATTTGGGAACTGGCAGCGGGGCGATCGCGATCGGCTTGGCTTGTGCGTTGAAAAATACTACAATTCATGCAGTAGATTGCAGTTGGGAAGCTTTGGCAGTGGCTCGACTGAATGCTGAAAATTTAGGCTTTGGATCGCGAATTAATTTTTATCAAGGTTTGTGGTGGGAACCGCTAGAATTTCTCAAGGGTAAAGTTAGGGGCATGGTGTCTAACCCGCCTTACATTCCCAGCAGCACGGTGCTGACTCTGCAACCGGAAGTTTTGAAACACGAACCTCACCTGGCCTTAGATGGCGGTTTTGACGGCTTAGATTGCATCCGGCATTTGGTAAATACGGCTCCCGATTATTTAGAATCTCGGGGAGTTTGGTTGGTTGAGATGATGGCGGGACAAGCCTCTGCTGTGGCCGATCTGCTGGAAAGTCACGGGAGTTATGATGATGTTCGGATATTTGCGGATTTAGCAGGAGTCGATCGGTTTGCTTTAGCTTATCGTGTTTAGATTCCAACAATATACTGAGAATCTAAAATCTAAAATCTAAAATCTAAAATCTAAAATCGGATGACTCAAGTTTCGATCGCATCCTTGATTCAAGGAGCAATTTCAGGAGATTATATTGTCAGCTTTCCCACTGATACTGTACCCGCTTTGGCGGCGCGGCCCGATCGCGCGGAGTTGATTTTTGCAGCTAAAGGGCGCCGTCAAGACAAACCGCTGATTTTGATGGCTGCATCGGCGGAGGCTTTGTGGCCTTACGTGCAGGGGAGTCCAGGAGAGTTCAATTTGTGGCAGCAAGTGGCTGCATCCTATTGGCCTGGGGCGTTAACTTTGGTGCTGCCGGCTTCGCCACTGGTGCCGGCTGCTATGAATGCGATCGATCGCAGTACGATCGGCATACGAGTACCTAATTTTCCCGTTGCTCTCAAGATTTTAGGGCAGACAGGCCCTTTGGCTACTACCAGTGCTAATTTATCGGGCCAAGCGCCTCTGTCGTCGGTGGCAGAAATTGAGGCGCAGTTTCCCGAAGTCTTGACATTAGTTGCTACTGAATTAGCAACAGCGCCAACCGCACCGACGGCTTCGAGTTTGCCTTCGACTGTGGCTAAATGGACTGGCGGCGGTTGGGAAATATTGCGACAAGGCGCGATCGAGCTAAAATGCTAAAAGCTAAACTCCTAGGCAAAGCAATATGACGCCGATCGGCTGGAGCGACTTGATATATTTAGGTATGGGGCTGGGACTGGGTTTGGGAAGCAGTTTGATTTGGCGCGGGCGGCAAAAAAGCTCGCAACAGCCAGAACCTGCGCCCTATGTACCCCCAACTCCTCAAGAAAATGATTTAGAGAAGTTTGATGCCCTTTCCGAGCAACTGAAGCAAACTCAATTGGCTTATCAGATGGCATCGGAGATGAGTCTATTTAAGGCGGGTTTTTTGGCTCGAACTTCTCACGAGTTGCGATCGCCCCTGAGCACTATGATTGGTACGCTCCAATTAATTCTGTCGGATTTGTGCGACGATCCTGCTGAGGAACGAGAGTTTGTCGAACAAGCTCACGGTGCAGCACTCAAGCTGGTGAAATTGATAGATGAAATTATCTCTGTTGCTAAAACTGAACACGGCACTGACAAGATGGATGTTGAGCCGATTCAGTTAGCTAAGGTTTTTGATGAAATTGATGATTTAACTTACTTACAAGCTGCTAATCGCAGCATTCGTTTGGAGATATTACCGCCCGATCCGGGGATTTATGTATTGGCAGATTTGCCGAGATTTAGGCAAGTTTTAGTCAATTTGATAGATACTGCTATTGCTCAGATGGAGGAGGGAAGTATTTCTGTTTCTGCACATTCTTCGCCGGAATCTGGATGCGTTCATATTTGGGTGGACGATCAGCGCTCGGTTAGTGCTTGGAGCGAATCTTGGGATTTGCTGAAGCACGATTTGGAGTCGGATGCTACTAAGAGCAGCGATAATTCTCACGTCTCTTCTGGCATGAGGTTGTTGATGAATCAGACACTTTTAACTTTGATGAAGGGAAAGTTGGAAGTTTTGGCTGTGCCTTCTGAGTCGGAAGAGTCCAATTTTAACCGCACTCAGTGTTCTATTCCTTTGGCAAGTTTGTGAAGAAGGAAGTTCGGCAACGGATTTGGTAGCGGATGTAACGGATTAAATAAAGGGATTTAATGGAGGTCGGGAAGAGGGAAGAGTTAAACAGTTGACAGTTGACAGTTGACCTGTGACAGCGAAGTGATAAGAACGGAGATTTAAACTCCGTTCTTATCACAATCTGCCGACCTGAGTAAGGGCTTCAAACCCCGGCTATTCGGTGAATTATTTGTAAATAGTATGGTGTGAATAGCACGCCATACTATTTATAGATTTTGGTGCGATTTTTGTGCTGGTTTAGCAAATAGCAGTTAGCAATTCGCCTTTGCTAATTTCTAATTCGATATTCTCTTCTAGGAGCTGATTTTCAAGTACCATTGTGGTGCTGGCGTTATGCTGAAAACCGATGCGCTCGTAGAAGCTTTGTTTGTAAGTTGTCATCAGGTAAACTCGCTCTACTCGGCACATCCGAGGGTGACTCAAGACAGTTTGCACTAATTTGCGGCCGAGTCCTGCACCTTGGTAATCTGGATGAATGGCGACATCCCAAATGGTGGCTCGATAGATGCCGTCTGAGGTGGCCCTGGCAAAGCCGATCGCCCGCGGCCCATCCCAAACTGTCACAACTGGTTCGCTATTGGCGATCGCAATTTCCCAATCTTCTATCTTGCGCGCCCTCGCCCAAAAGGCCGCGGCTTTAAATAGTTCTTGGATTTGTACTATGTCAACGCGATCGCGACTTGTGCAAAATTGAATGTGACTCGAATCTCTAGTCGTTGATGTCATGCTCAATGTGCCTTTAACTTTTATCTAAACTGTGTTACTTTTACGGTCTTGCAGGAGTGAAAGTTGATTTTCCTTGGGAACGCTCGACAATTGAATTCCCGACTTACAAAACTATTTTTATTTATACACAAAACGCAACTAATTTCCGTAATTATTAATACTTTTTTGTATAAAGTTTGTGAAAAGTTTTTGACTCAAAGTTTTCCAGTCATAAGTGGTACTATTTGAGATTTAAGATTGGGTCATCTTTTTTGTTGACAGTGGCTTGTAGGGTGTGTCATATCGTTTCCGGTTGTATCGGAATGATTTATTTAACCACAGAGAGCGCAGAGGGCACAGAGAGAGAAGATGGAGATGAAGACAGGATGATGCAATCGGATTTGATATGATGGCTCAAAATTTTATCAAAAAAAGTATTGACAACCGTAGTACCAAAAAAATTGGACTGTGGAGTCAATACTCTCGTCTCAAATCTCAAATCGAGTGAATTAGTTTTTTAGCCAGCGGGCGGCATCTTTGGCGTGATAAGTCAAAATCAAATCGGTACCAGCACGCTTGAATCCTGTCAAGGTTTCCATCACCACTCTTTCTTCATCAATCCAACCGTTGAGGGCGGCGGCTTTCACCATCGCGTATTCTCCAGAAACGTTGTAAGCAGCAACTGGTAAATTAGTGGCTTCTTTGACGCGCCAGATAATGTCCATGTACGCTAAAGCTGGTTTAACCATTAGCATATCCGCACCTTCAGCAATGTCGAGAGCAATTTCTTTGAGAGCTTCGCGGCCATTTCCTGGATCCATTTGATAGGTACGCCGATCGCCAAATTGCGGAGCAGATTCCGCTGCATCCCGGAACGGGCCATAATAAGCTGAGGCATATTTTGCCGCGTAGGACATGATGGGAATATCTTCAAATCCAGCCGAGTCTAATCCTTCGCGAATTGCTCCCACAAAACCGTCCATCATTCCCGAAGGTGCAATAATATCTGCACCAGCTCTAGCTTGAGCAACGGCAGTTTTTTTCAGCAATTCTAGCGTCGGATCGTTCAAAACTCGCCCGCTTAAATCTCCGACTTCTAAATAGCCACAGTGACCGTGACTCGTATATTCGCACAGACAAGTATCGACCATGACAATTAAATCTGGTACGGCTGCTTTAACTGCTGCCGTCGCTTTTTGGACGATGCCGCAGTCGTGCCAAGCACCTGTCGCGTCTGTATCTTTGTCTGCGGGAATGCCGAATAAAATAATCGCGGGAATACCGAGATCGTAAACTTCTTTTGCTTCTTCTACGATTTTGTCTACCGATAGCTGGTAAACTCCGGGCATCGAGGTAACTTCTTTAGCAAAAGCTTCCCCCGGTACGGCAAATAGGGGGTAAATTAAATCGCTGGTTGTCAAGATATTTTCGCGTACCATCCGGCGGAGTTGGGGATGGTTGCGGAGGCGGCGGGGGCGGTGAGTTGGAAACATAATGTTTTTTTACGGTAGATTAAAGTCCGGATTTCTGGGATTCGCGACGTTTGTTTAAAAGTCTAAAGCTTATTGTTGGTCGATCGCCGTCAACCCAAGTAAAGTTCTGTAAAACCCATGATGTCCCTTGTTCGCAGTCAGAACTTGATGGCACTGAAAAAGCATCGCACAAAAAGCTGTAAGGCAACAGGTACATATATCGTGGCCTTACAAAGCCAAATATCTCTCTGTCCGGGACTCTGGCGCCATCTTCTGGTATGGGGCGTACAGGAAATTTAACTCCAAACTCGCCTTAAATTCAACACAAATCCCGGCAATACATCTTCACCCGATAACTCGGCTGGATCGATCGATATTTCTACTTCTGCTTGCTGTCGATAAATCTCTACC
Source organism: Microcoleus sp. CAWBG58 (assembly GCF_020883045.1). Taxonomy (NCBI): domain Bacteria; kingdom Bacillati; phylum Cyanobacteriota; class Cyanophyceae; order Oscillatoriales; family Microcoleaceae; genus Microcoleus; species Microcoleus sp. CAWBG58. The sequence goes on from NZ_JAHRFA010000025.1 coordinate 83,752, forward strand.
CGCCGGTTTTGGGGGTCAATTAACCAGCCCAATCTCGCACCGTTGTCGATGTATTCCCGCATCTTCGCTTGCAGGGTGGACAGACTATCAGATGCCGAGCGCAACTCTACTACAAAATCGGGGCACAGCGGAACAAAGCCTTTTCGTTCTTTTGGTGTTAGTGCTTCCCAGCGAGCTCGACTCACCCAGGAAGCATCGGGAGAACGGCGAGCACCGTTAGGAAGGATGAATCCAGTAGAAGAGTCAAATCCTTTTCCTAAATCCTCATTTAATTCGCACCAGCGATCGAGTTGTCCGCTGATGCTGAGGTTGCTATTGCCTGATTCGCCTCCGGTGGGTGGATTCACTATTAATTCTCCTTGTGCGGTTCTTTCTAATCTCAAGTCTGGATTTGCCAGTGTTAGGGCCTCAAATTGCTCGCCGGTGACTAAAAGGGCGATCGAATTCGGCACTTCTAGAGATATAGTTTGTGGTTCAGTAAATGTTTGTACCATATTCAATTCCAGGGTTTTTTGGGTATAAACTTGGTAACAAAAAAACGATTGTGCATGGTGCGTCGCTGTAAGATTTTCAATTTTGGTGTGCAGATTGTCGATCGCGACGCACTCTACGGTTGCTTTAGGTTTGTAGTGAGGACTTCAGTCCGCATCAAAGAAAGGACTGAAGTCCTCACTACAAACTTTTTACAACTGACCAAAACCTTTTTTAGACTTATTTTTTTCTTGGTTGCTTTAGGTTTGTAGTGAGGACTTCAGTCCGCATCAAAGAGAGGACTGAAGTCCTCACTACAAACTATTTTTTACAACTGACCAAAACCTTATTCAAAAATGTTGCTTTAGGTTTGTAGTGAGGACTTCAGTCCGCATCAAAGAGAGGACTGAAGTCCTCACTACAAACTATTTTTTACAACTGACCAAAACCTTTTTTAGGCTTGTTTTTTTTCTTTTTCTTCTGGCCGCCCATTCCCTGCATTCCCTGCATTCCCGGCATTCCTGGCATTCCCGGCAATCCACCCATTCCTGTAAAGTTACCTTGACTCATTTGCTGCATCATGGTACGCATTTTTTGGAAGTCGCTGACGAGTTTTGTTACGTCGTTTTCTGCGTAGCCTGCGCCTTTGCCGATGCGGCGGCGGCGGGATGGAGAACTTGCTAAAAGTTCGGGGTTGCGGCGTTCTTCAGTTGTCATGGAATTAATCATGGCTTCCGTGCGTTTTAACTGCACTTCGCCTTGCCGCATTTGTTCGTCGGTGAGTTTGTTCATCCCCGGAATCATTTTCATGATGCCGCCGAGGGAACCCATGTTTTTTAACAGTCTGGTTTGCTTGAGAAAGTCGGTAAAGTCAAACTTTGCCGTGAGCATTTTCTCTTGCATTTTTTCGGCATCGGCGATGTCGAATTCTTCTTGAGCTCTTTCGACTAGCGTCAAGACATCGCCCATACCGAGAATTCTCGATGCCATGCGATCGGGATAAAATGGTTGCAATGCTTCCACTTTTTCGCCGACACCGACAAATTTAATCGGCGCGCCGGATATTTGCCGCACGGAGAGGGCTGCACCGCCGCGGCTGTCGCCGTCTAATTTGGTTAAGATGGCGCCGGTAATACCGATTTGTTCGTGAAAGGTGCGGGTTAAATTTGCTGCTTCTTGGCCTGTCATGGCATCAACAACTAACAGCGTTTCGTGGGGTTGTACTGTTTGTTTGATGCGAAGCAATTCCGCCATCATGTCTTGGTCGATTTGCAGGCGGCCTGCTGTATCGACGATGATGGTATCTACGCCTAGTTGTTTGCCGTGTTCGATGCCTTGGCGGGCGATTTCTACGGGGTCGTTATCGGTACCTAGTTCAAATACGGGTACATCGATTTGTTTGCCGAGGGTGAGCAATTGGTCGATCGCAGCAGGTCGATAAATGTCCGTGGCGACTAGCAGTGCGGTAAGATTTTGCTTGCGGAGGTGCAGGGCTAGTTTGGCGGTAGCTGTGGTTTTCCCGGTTCCTTGCAAACCAGCCATCAGGATGACGGTGGGCCCGGATTCGGCGGTGGCGAGGGGTACGTTGGTTTCCCCCATGACGCGGACGAGTTCGTCGTGGACGATTTTGATGAATTGTTGGTCTGGACGGACGCCTGTAACGACTTCTGCGCCTTGTGCTTTGGCCGTTACCTCTGCGACGAAGTTTTTGACGACTTGGAGGTTGACATCGGCTTCCAGGAGGGCGCGGCGGACTTCTTTGATGGCGTCTTGGATGTTGGATTCGGAGATTTTATTCTGTCCGCGCAGTTTTTTCCAGGTGGATTCGAGTCGATCGGCAAGGGCTTCAAACATAGGGCTTTGTTGGCTAGTCAGTCTTTTTTATTTTAGGACTAAACGGGGCTGTTTGGATTAATGTTTTGCTAAAAGTTGTATTTTTAATTTTTTAATAGCTGATGAACGCGAATTAACGCTGATTAATTTGGATGTTTTTGAAGTTATAAAATGTGACTTTTCAACGAATAGCACGGGTTTGAAGCCCTTACTCAGGTCGGCAGATTGTGATAAGAACGGAGTTTAAATCTCCGTTCTTATCACTTCGCTGTCAACTGTCAACTGTCAACTGTCAACTGTTTAAGTATTCTGCGATCGCCCGTTGGACTGCAAACAGGGTGCGATCGCCCTTTTGGACTTTTTCGATTAACAACCTCCGTCTCAAGGATTCGACGGCTTTTAGAAATTCTGATGGCGATAATTCGAGCAGGGCTGGCTTTTTTGAGATTTCGACTGGTTTATTTTGATTTGCCAACCAGGACATGACTTGTTTTTCGGAGTCTGACAAGCGCTGAAAATGTTGCTGCAATAAATATTCTAAGTCTCCTAAAACTAAGCTATCATAGGATAAGAAATCAGAAATATTGCCGTTAAATAAGTCTAGAATTGCAGCGGCTGCTGTATTCAACCACAAGGGATTTCCTCGGTAAAGGTCGATTAATTCTGACCATTTTTCTGATTCTGCCAAGCCTTTTTCTGTGAAGATTTCTCGCGCTGCTTCTCCTAAACCATTGAGTTGCAATGTTTGACAATTTTTCTGCTGGTTTTCTAAGGATGCAATTTCTCTGGGTTTTTCCCAACTAATCAAAATTAAGCAACTGTTGTGGCATGATTCTGCTATTTGTTTGAAGAATGTGCCGTAATTTTCATAGCCTGGTTGATAGCTTCCTGCTAGTTGTTGGCTGCTGAAAATTGTTTGCACGTCATCGAGGATGATGAGACAGCGGTGCGATCGTAAATGGTGGATTACCCCCCCCAGCCCCCCCTTGCTAAGGGGGGGAGAAAGAGGTTGAATCTCTTCGCCCCCCCTTGATAAGGGGGGGTTGGGGGGGTTAGTTTCTTGCTGTTGCGATAGGAATTGAATTATGTCGGTTTGGAGTGTTTGGAGGGGTGGCGCGTTGTGGAGGCTGCGCCAGATGATGCAGTCGAATTCGTATTGAATTTGCGGGATTAGTTGGAGTGTCAGGGCGGTTTTGCCAATACCGGATAAGCCGAGGATGGTGATGAGGCGGGTGCGGCTTAAAATCCAGTTTTCGAGGGTGGTGAGTTCGGATGTGCGATCGAAAAATGTGGAGATTTCTGGTGCATCGCCTATGTCGATGCGGGGCTGTTTTGCTGTTGGTTGGGGGTTTTGGGGTGTTTTGGGCGATCGGGCTTTTTCAGAACAAACGTTAAAATTATGATTAACTGTTACATTCTCACCAACTGTTACATTTTCGCCAACGATTGCTGATTGATAATTATAAATTTTACTATTTTCTAATACGGCCCTAAAATTGTTTTTAGTAATATTTTTTTTCAATCCCTTAGAAAGTGTTTTCCAAAGGTCCGATCCGACATTTCTGACATGACTTGGACTTGAGTAAAGTTCTTGAGCAATTTGCGTGTAAGTTGCCTCTTCTAATGTCCCCCGCAGAATAGCATCTTGCACGTAATCTAAATGCTTTCCCGTCTTAGCAAAAATTAGCTGATCTGCCAGTGTCAAGACTTCTGCAATATCCATAGATTCGGGAAAAGCTGGAGTTTACGCCATTTATTATACCTGACATTTCGTACAATAGTGACATTTTTGATTTTGTCATCTATCTAAAGTCAGGATTTTTCCTACACAGCTCATCCTTTATATTAATTCATTAAGGTGTTGAGAGGATATTTTATATGAAGCGCGATCGGTGGCTCAGCGGTTTGTTGTCGGCTGGGGTATTGTCTTTTAGTTTAGCGACAGTTGGCGCACAAGTGGCACAGGCCCAGCGCCCTATTCCTTTGGCTGACCTCCCATGTGTTAAGCGATCTGGTTACTGGAAGAGTGACCAACGAGATATTTCTGTAGGCAGACAAATTTACACCACTGTTTTATATATTCAAAATGGTACTGCTATAACTTGTAGGCTTGCTGGTGGCCCCGCTTCTCTCCGACTGGAGTTTGCGATTCCTGACACCGAAAACTCCCCACCAGCACGAATAGATGTTTATGTAGACGGAAATCAAGTAGCTTCTCGCACTGGTGATGGAGGTCAAGTAAATACAATGCTAGTAGATATTAGCAATGGCAAAAGTCTAGCAGTAGAAGTATTTTGTGCTAGAGCCACAAATTGTCAGAGTTTTACTCCCTACTACTTTATGAAAGCTCAAATTGAGCCAGGGGCGCGCTCTCCAGGGGGTAGATAAATTATGAGTATCAGCCGCCGTCAATTTAATCGGATCGTCATCTGGGGTGGCGCTTCTTTTGCTGCTTCTGCCACATCCGGCATCTTTTTCCCCAAACCTGCCGAAGCTTATTCCCTAGAATTTCCGATTAGTGCTTTATCAGCCGATCGCGTTTTTAACGGCATTCAAAAACATTGTGCAGCCGAACCCATCCCCGGCGTTCTCTCACCAATTTTACAAGGTAATAGTAATGTTAGCAGTAAAATAGAGGTAGCCGCCGCCAACCGGATTCGCACCGCAGACAAAGAATTTGTCAGCCGCAATTTTACTAGCAAAAGAACCGAATTAGCCATGACTGGCAGTGGTGTTCCAGGGAACACGACTATCAGTAGTTTGTGGGGCCGGCAAAGACAGGATAAACTCGGTCCCAATGTTGGCTTTGGCTTCGTACAAAAGTGGGAAGATCAATACAGCGATTCCAAAATTTCCGGGCCGACAATGTGCGCGATTCATAACGCTCAAAGAGTCTTAGCCGATCAAAGATTGACACCTCCTGAAATCGCGGCTTCTGTATTGCCAACTCGATCGCGAATAGATGATAATATCTCTTGGGGAGGAGATGCCGATGCGTCTGCTGGGAGGAATCCCGGTGCGGTTTTTGCTCAATACGATACAGCGGCGGGTACGGTGACATCTCGCTACGATTTAGTTGAACCGGGGCCGAGAGGTTTTGGGCGGGTTGAGTATACTATTGAAGCGGAAGATCAGCCGCGGCGGGTGATTTTGTTGACGGTGAGGTTTTAGGGGAAATCAGCATTACAACGATCGCAATTACGACAATCCTGTAGGGGCGGGTTCACCATTATTTCTGATTCACATCCAGAATATTGATAAACCCGCCCTCCCCTATTCGTGGGATTGTGGCGGGTTTATTTTTTGCGTGTTCGAGCGTCAAATGGTGGGGTGGGGGCGGGTTTATTTCACCTGTTTGTTTGTGTCAAATATGGTTGGCGAACCCGCCCCTACAGTCAAATCGTGGGATTGGGGCGGGTTTATTTTACGATTTG